>NZ_JBSVWN010000030.1:0-67977 GCF_054071325.1 Pseudomonas sp. SDO5215_S409
TGAAAAGCGTTACGCAGCGAGCCTGGAGAGTGTCTAGAAAACCCGGGGCGATTCAATCATTACTTAACAAATAATCATCAATATACTGAAGCTTTTGTGCCGCTGTAAAAACCAACTCTTTTCGAAGACCCCCATTATTTATCGCAGTAGGTGACAAGTCGTATAGTGATCTGGCAGTAAACTGTTGAGCATCCATTTCGAGTGATCAAACGCCAGTTTGGCTATACGAAAGTGCGCTTTCGAGGCGTGGTGAAAAATACCGCTCAGATGGTGACGCTGTTCGCCCTGTCGAACCTGTGGATGGCCCGCCGACATTTGCTGACCAGCGCAGGAGAGGTGCGTCTGTAATATGGGAAATGGCTGCTGCGAAGCGCTCGCAGCAGCAAAAATGGAGGGAATAGACGGGAAAATTGCCCGGGTTCTGAACGGCTGCCGTTTTTAAAAGCGTTTATGGCTCGGCTGTCGAAACATAGTGGCCTACTTCAGACCATCCTTAGCGTCGACAAAGCTTCCTTTCAGAACTTCGCCACGACCGTCCACCACGAACGCAAACTCAACTTTTGCCGCGCATTAAAATGGGCGTTCAGGGAGCGGGTCACGGTTTCCGCACAAACCGACATTGACCAAAACAAATGTATAATGAGCAAAAATCTAAACGCAACGCCTTCTAAAGATTTTTTAATTATGCAGCCTATGGCTCGCCATGGCCGTTTTAAATACAGACCTAACCTGGTTTAATCCGTCCACTTAACAGTTTTTAATCATTTAATACTATTGACTTTTCGGAAATCCAACCGGTGGTTTTTATTTTTCCCCGATAAACAACTTTATAATACAAACCACTTTCATCCCGGTAATAGTCACTTAACGTCACTTTATCACCAAGAACCAAATAGGCTTTTTTCTGAGAGAAAGATGATTCTCCACTTTTTTCTAACAGATTGACTTTTTCTATGGAGACAGTGGCCTCCAAGGGAAGACCTGTCTTTAATCTCAAAATTTCCGGATCAGCGCACGACGTCTCACTGCACTTTTCCCGACGCTCAAGGCCTTCAGAAAACTCTCTCCCTTTTTCACAAACATAGTAATCTTTTCGCTTTTTGGAGTAACAGAATTTATCATTGTACGTGAAGGGTCCGTCTTTATATTCACTCAAAATACCATTTTCGATAAAGTCAGGATTTGTCACACTTTCCATATTGGATAACTTAAATTGTTTTTGCTCATCATCAAAGACAATAAGATAAAAACTTTCGTTTACATCATTCTCGGCGTATTTAATCGCTATTACACACGGCCCAAAACGATAAGAGGCTCCAAGATATGTATTTAACTGATCGAACTCCTCACTCCATCCAAGCGGGTATATCCGCCCCACAGAGTCAACGATGTCTACCCTGCCGTTAGACAGCCGTATTTTACTGTCACTACCAGCGCACTGTCCTCCGACAGCCCTTTCCGTATTATCTTGAATAGACACACTCTCAAATTTCGCATGCACTGGCGAAGAAGAAAGTAAAAATAAAACCATGCTTAGTCTTAAAAAATTAATTTCAATTCTCCTTTGCTTTAAATACTACCTGGTGATCTGAACAAGGCATTCGTCCCTATTTAGACAGGCAAACACTACTAGCATCATGGCAAATTTAATCGGATGTTTTTTTGCAAGCCAACTGCACATTTAACAGCGTCCCCACCGTGATTAAGCAAAGAATAATTCTGTAAATTATACAATCTAGACTGACCAAAAATTAGATGTCCTTATTTACTCAATAATTCACTTAGCGCTTTATAACCAAATTTATGAAAGGGCTTACTCATATCTTCGGAAGCGACCTCAATACGAATGGGAGTAGATAAATCAGCCACGTCAAACACCGTAAACACCTTATTTAAACCAAAGGGACGCACCGAAGACTCATCCTTTACAAGTGTTTCTGGCGAGTGATAAGCAAGGCAAGCTTTCGAATTATAAATCCGGACCACTTTTATATCATTAAAACTTGACTCGACAACCTGTAAGGTAGCCGAAGGAACTTCCAACACAGGCCCGATATCCACCACAGCGGCGTCATCTTTCCAAATATCAGAAAATTCGTAAACCATCTCTGCGTAATTTTTTACCAGTGCCTTATTCAAGCCACAGACGGCTTTATTTACAAGCACACCATTTTGCTCGCTGCGGGTATCGACATATATACAGTCAACTACCAACTTAGAGGAGTGCCTTTCGACGGTGAAATAAGCTTCAAATGGTATTCTAGACGCCAAATTTTCGTAGTGTAAGACTCTTTTCCCGTTAAAGCTCATCAACGTCCGGGTATTTTGGCCTTGATTTCCTACTACACCTTTTACAAGAAGGCTGCCGCCGGGCCAGCTGGCTCTTAAGCCTTGAGTTTCACTGTCCACTTCATAGGTGTCACTCGTAGCGTTTCCCGCGATCACGCTGGAACTGATATTTACCATTAAAATAAATAAAAAAAGCTTGAACATAATTTTTTTCATATAAATAATGACTTGTTAAAAAATTTACCGACATCTAATCCGCAGCGTTCTGCCTTGTCAAACTCAAATAATTATAAGCTGCTTTTTGCGAAATATATTTTTGTGCCTCTAAATTAAAAACCAAAGCTACAGTTACACAGCCTTTTCTCAACACCCAGTCCCCTGGGGAATCTTTTTCTAACTCCTCAGAAATTTTCATTAACGAATCTCCACCTAATTTGGCGACGCAGTCTCCATAAACATTATTGAAAACACTTTCAGGCATATCATTGTTTTCTAACAGATCCTGAAAAGTAAGCGATGCCAGTAAAATAGGTTTTTGCGGGTAAAAAACTTCGGCGAGCGCAATTTTATCAGCTGTGGTGACGACTTCCTCTTCCAAAAAATAAAACTGCCCTTGCTTAACGTTACTAATAAGGTTTCGATCATAACAAACACTTTTTGACGGGCTGCAAAAGCGATAACGTATCGAGATATTATTATCAACTACAAATATCCCTTGAAACATATCCAAACCGCCACTGTTTTTTATACTTTTAGGAATTAGTTGATCGTTATATAAAACCTCCACCCCCTTAGAAAAAATACTTAACCTATAAAACTCAGTCCCTACATCCCTGAGCTTTACTTGATACTCCCCGCCCCTTGTTAAGTCTTGATTGATAATCAAGTAATCTTTTGCAACGGCAGATGTTGATAGCCAGAACCCCAAAAGCAACGTTAAAAACCTTATAAAAAGCCTGCCCATGAACTTAACCCTTCCCAGTTACCCTTTAAAAACTCTCAGTCACACAAAAACTCTCGCACTACAATCTGCACCTCCAATGCAAATTCTCTCCAAGATTAACAACCATCTGCGTTGGCACACAAAATCCAGCCCTGGATATTTTTCCCCTTAGCAGTTTTATAACTTACGGATAGCCAACCTCCTTCAACGGCCTCTTGAATAACCTTATCCCCCGCAATGAGATACATTCGAGTAACATCCGTCAAGACTGGAGAACTATAAATAAATGTTTTTTTATTCAAAACCAAGTTAATCGTATCTCCTAAAATCCAACGCTTATAACTTCCACTTTTTAGTTTTTCCAGTATTGATAATTCGGTTTTATATGGAAACGTATAAAGCATATCTTCGTTATTTTCAGCCAATATGTCTCCACCACTACTAAAATAATTAGACAGTTTCTCATCAAAAGAAAAATCATTCCCTGATTTTTTATATACAAGAACCGTATAATAATCACCAGAATACCTGACCCCCGTATCAGACTTTATATCAACGCTGTGGATAATAAAAAGTTCCTTATCATCACCGTTTCCGACGCGGGAAAAAAAGGCAGCCCTCACTTTCCCTGTATCGGCTAAAAATGGGAGTTCACTCACGAGTTTTTTTGAGCCATCTGCACAGTCAAAAAAATTGGCATTAATTCCAATACCTTGCTTGTCAGCGGAGCCTCCATCCTCCGGTTTGATAGGGACCCAATCGAAAATTATCGCACCACCTTCAAGAGGAACAGATTTAAACGCGTCGCTCTCAGGAATGGTGCACGCAAAACTATTTTTTCCAATTAAAAACAGCAACAAAAGAGCAATATGATAAAGATTTTTGATTTTCATTCTGCACAAGATCCGAATTCAGCTTTAAAAATTGCCGAGATGGCGTTTGTAAATGTCACTCGCTCTTCAAGAGCCTTCAAGCCAGTATTAATTTTTGCTGTTACCGCTCTGACTTTTGCAGGCATCGCCAGCGTATTATTATCGGCAATCACACCAATTGAATTTGCCTTCCAATACCATAACCCTGTTTCAATTATAATTTTCATATCGCTTTCAACAAGTGTCGGATTAGCGTCGATATGAATACCTATATCTTTAGCACAGGCAAGGTAATTTGAGTAATGTGTCAAATGGAGTAATCCACGCCCCCTGTAGTCATTGTTAGGATACTGAGACTCACCAAAACAATGTTTACCATAGCCAGCATCATTTGCAATTAAATGTTGATCGACATACGATATTTTTTCTTCTCGTGTAAGATTCATACCTAACCTAGCAAACCCGTTATTAATAGCCGTAGGTGCCATCCTATAAAGCCTCTCCGCAGTATAACTGCGACGACTATAAATTAAACTTTCTCTAAAGGCTGTAAATTGTTGTGTTTCGTGCTTTCCCTGCCCAAGTAAATGTACAACCTGAGAGCAAGTATTCACACCATATTTTGGAAAAACCCTATTAGAATGTAAAATAAATTCAGAAATAAATTCATCTGTTACTCCAGAAGGAGCAATTTTTTTCATTATATTAAATGTAAGTGAGATATTTTTTCCACATTTTGCGCAGACAACGCTTTCAGCATGACAACCTATATTTTCGACAAACTGTATAGGATGAAAATGCCAAACCACATCTGAACTCATAGCCCCCCTCCCGGTAAGCTCCTCCCAAAAAACATACCTGCTTATTCTTTCTTTTTCATGCATCAACGTCTTTGGCGAAGCCTCCAGCAAACTGTTCAACTTACTCCACTTAGCCGAATCCGCCTTCTCTTTCCACTCGGTAGGATGATACGCAATAAGCTTGGTCCACTGATCTCGCGTTTCAATATTTTTTAGTGCCTCAGCCAACTCATTAGGATCAACCTCACCATCATGATTGGTATCGATTTTTGCAAAGAGTTCCTTGAAAAACGGCGGCATATCTTCAGGATCCAGAAAGCCGTCCGCTGTCGCATTACTCTCCTCAACAATCTGAAAGCCCAGCTTCTCCCAGTCGTGCTGCGTAATAATCGATGCGTCAGATTTTTTGAAAAGACCTACTACCGCCTGGCCATCTTCGATAACGCTGACGTCATAAAAGTCGTCGTTTCCTTCCTTGATGACCGCTACTTTTGCCAAATCAACCGCATGCGTTTTCTTAAGTGGAACGGTGCCGGTTGCCGGTAATTTTTTCTTGAGTTCCTTACCCGCTACAAGATGCAGATACTGTTTGCCAATCTTCAAACCCGCGATATTTTTGAGGAAATCTTTAACCTCGGCTTCTGCGGTGAAAACCTCGACGTGGACTTGGTATTTGCTGGTTACTCCCCCCTCTTCACCGGTGAGATTCTCTGTCAAGCCCAGGTAACCGATCGGGTCGCCCGCTTTGATACCTATACTTGCTGATTCAACCGAATCGAAGCGGGTAGGTGTCAGTGAGGTCCAATTAAGTATCCGGTGATTTGGCTCGTTCTCTACACAAGCCCAAAAGCTGGCTGGGGCTACTCCTGCCCCCGCTACTTCGTCACTGCTATTGACTCTGGTACATTTCGCCATCCTGCGTGTGACGCCTGCAACGGTCAGGTTCAGGACTTCCTTGCTATCGAACTCGACAACAGTGCCTGGGATGAGCTGCACTGTACTCAGGCGAGCGCCTGCGGGCTGACCGTTGGCAGGTGTCGAGGGATCGGCGTACAAATCGAGTCTGTTAATGGCTGTGGCCCTTACCTTCCCCTGCCAATAATTAGGATGAATGCGCTCAACGATCTTGTCTGCCTTCCAGATCTCCTTATTCCGGCTATTACGATATGGCGCGCCATTTTCTTGATAGGCAAACCAGATTTCGTCGCCGACATTTCGCGTTTTTTGGGATCCCTGCTTTACCTCACCGGCCAGGATTTTGCCTTTGGCATAGACCAGATTACCTTGACTCGATTGCTCAAGTACTTCAAGTCGGGTTCCCTGTTTGATCATGCCGTACAGTCTTTTACCTTCAACCCATTTGGGATTGTCGTAGCCATTAAAGTCACCAACAGTCATTGTCACGACAGGTTTGGGGGGTTCCTCCGGCGCCAACGGGTAACGCTCGAAGGGCAGCAAATGCATGTACAGGCTATAGAACGTCAGCTTGTTTTGCTTACCCTTGTTCGGCCCTTCTTCAGGATTAGGTGCCGATTTATACTCATGACGCACCAGGCAAAAGGAGTTGGAGTACTTCAGCTTTTTCTCATCGTCGCCAAATGTGGATTGCAGATAATCCTGGTTCAAACGGTAAGCAACGACTTCTCCGTCGGCTATACAGCGCACGGGCTCATTCAATACACACTGTGGGGCGCTTTTATCACTGATGTGGATACCACCGTGCCAAAATCTGTTACTTCCCAGCAAATAATGGCCAGAGTTTTCGCCTTCCAACACACTGTAAATTTCATCAGCATCGCTGAACTGTTTCCCGTCTGCTTTCCTGATGGGATATTGAAAGCTCAGTGCCGGAGTCGTTGCCTGTGCGGGAGACGGAGCGGTATCTGCCGCCCCAGCTACCTGCCCATCCCACCAGATTTCCGGGCTAATCAGAGTGCCCGTGGGTCCTTTCATCTGATAATGAACATGTCGAGGGTATTGGGCCGCACCACTAGGCCCCTGACCGCCCATCGCGCCAATTTCATCACCCGCAGCAACGGTATCGCCCACGTTTACCGTATGGCTACTCGTGTGTAATATCTCATGACTGTTACCCTCAGCATCCTTAATTTTAATTGTGCCGTATGAACCGCCTGTAAATGTAACTTCTCCGGCAATGGGCGCATACACCGTGGGATATTGCAAATTAATCCCACTCTGCCCACCGATATAGTTAAAATCTGTGCCCCCATGTGCACCACTGGCACGCTGCTCGCCATAATGACCTGTAATATGTGGCTGCTTGCCATTGACTGGCGGTAAAACACGAAGCATCACTTCAGAAAAAGACATACAAGCTCCTGCTTAAACTTTTAAAGTGAGTAATCTTTAACTTCGTCTAAACGCCAGCATGACAGAAGCTTAAATACATAAATAACTTGGTAATCTGTATCTGGCTTTTCCAGTCGTACGGTGGCCGTGTCACCTTTATTATCAATAACCTGCAAATTCAATCCGTTCACGCCCCTATTTTCTTTATTGGGCAATACAGGGAATGCTATTTTTTCCTTTTCGACGAGCAGTGTCTCTTGCCTAGGCTCAGGTTCTGCATCAACTGTGATTAATTTTTTAAGTGGCGCATTAGTAAACGCTTCTTGGACGGGTACGCTCTCGGCAAACGCGTCTAAAAACTGTGAAAACTTTTTAGAAGGACACAGCGCCGTACTATCAGTCTGCGCATTAACACTAAACGCTAACAGTGAGACCAACAAGAAAGAAAGAAATCGGACTTGAGCTTTCATTTTTAAATCCTTAATTCATTTTTACTCAGAAAACACAAAAAAAGCCTTAGGCTTCACCTTCTCAACCAACGCATTCACCAACGCCTGCCCCATCAAACTCCCCGCCTTATCCCTGTCCGCCGCCCCCGGCAACCCCGGTGGCTTAATCCCAATCCCCGTCCCACTCCCCGCCGAGCCCCCCGCATTGGCCTTCACCACCGGCCCGACTATCGTCACACCTCCCCCATCCAGCTTGATAAAACTCCCACCCGCTTTCACGGTCAGTTCCGCCCCCGCCTCGATCACGATTTTTTCCCCGGCCTTCAGGTGAATCTCGTTTCCCGCGTAGGTCAGTTGCGCAGTGCCCAGTTTCACATGCTGGTTTTGTGCGATGGTCAGGTGGTCGTCCAGGCGCACTTCAACCTTGCGGTCGGCGTGGGTGGTACGGTGTTCTTCGGCTTTGAGTTCGGTGTAGGTGTTTTTTTCGACGGTGTCGTGGCGTTCGTTGCCCACGCGAATCTTTTGGTCGTGTTCGATGTTTTCATCCCAGTCGCGTTGGGCGTGGATGAAGATTTGTTCGGCGCCCTTTTTGTCTTCGATGCGCAGTTCGTTGAAACCTGCGCCTCCCGGGGAGCTCAGGGTTTTGAATACGGTGCGGGTCTTGTTGGCCGGCAGCGCGTAGGGCACCTGGTTTTCCTTGTGGTAGAGGCACCCGCTGACCAATGGTTGGTCGGGGTCGCCTTCCAGGAAGGTCACGAGCACTTCCATGCCGATGCGCGGGATGGCGATGGCGCCGTAGCGGTCGCCCGCCCAGCCGCTGGAGACACGTAGCCAGCAGCTGGTCTTGTCGCCGGCCTGGCCTTCGCGGTCCCAATGGAATTGCACTTTGATGCGCCCGTAGGAGTCGCAGTGAATTTCTTCACCCTTGGGCCCCGTGACCATGGCGGTCTGGCTGCCAAGCACGCGGGGTTTGGGGTGTTCGAGGGGCGGGCGGTAGAACACGTCCCACGGGGTGGCGAGGAAGTGGTTGCGGTAGCCCTGGTGGAAGTCGTCCTTGTTGTGGGTGGTGTCGCTGGTCACTGACTCTTCCAGCACTTGTGGCTGTTTGCCTTCATGCACGATATGTGTCAGCAACCAAAGGTCGTTCCACTCTTGGCGCGGGTGGTCGGAGAGTTCCAGGAAGTGGCCACTTACCAGGCGCGGCTGGTCGCCCCAACCGGCGACTTGTCGATAGTCGGCGCGGTGGCGCTCCAGTGCCCGTTGGCTGAGGAATTTACCGCGCGCTCGGTCGGTAAAACGGCCGGGGTAGTCGTAATCTTCCAGGTCGGGCTCGGTGCTTTCGCCCGCCGGTTTGTAGGCCGCCTCCAGTTGCAGGTTGGGCTTTTCAAAGTCGTAGTCGCGACGGGTCACGCGACCCGTGCGGGTTTCCAGGCGCATCTTGAAGCCTTTGATGACCGGCTCGTCGGCGACCATGCCGCTGCCTTGCACGTAGGCGGTGGGCTGGCCGAGTTTGGGGAACACGGTCTGGTCGTCCCCAAATACCAGCACGTGGCCCTCGGTGCTGTGCTGGAAGTGGTAGTGGATGCCCTCTTCTTCGCACAAGCGCTGCACAAAATGCAGATCGGTTTCGTCGTACTGCACGCAGTAATCACGCTCCGGGCAAGGCTGGCCAAGCTGGAAGCGGTAGGCGTTGCCCTTGATGCCGTGTTCTTCAAGGATGAGGGCGATGATGTTCGGCGCCGTCATCTGCTGGTAAATACGCTGGTTGGTGCGGTGATGCAGGTACTGCAACTGCGGCACCACGGTCACCTTGTAACGGGTCAGGCGTTTGCCCGCATCGCCCTGGGCCACTTGGTAGACCTGGCCGTGGATGCCTCTGCCCTGCGGGTCGAAGGCCAGGAAAGCCTGCTTGTACAGCAGAGTTTCAAGGTCCAGGTCCGGATTTTCGCTGACCAGTTCCAGGTCGAAGCGATAAGGCTGGCTGATGCTTTCGGTGCCGGTGAACGACAGCACTTTCAGGTCGCCCGCAAAGTCTTCAACGGTGAGGCTGAAGTGCGTTTCGTTAGAAGGGTTAAACATGGTGTGCATCCTGCTCTTTAGTATCAACGGAAAACCACAGGGTATTATCCAAACCAAATAATTTATAAATTACACATGATTTTTGCGTTCCCATGTCGCCTTCCGCCTCAATCATTTCATTTTCTCCATTCTCGGAGCCTGGTAACTTTCGTCTATAGAAACCCCAGCAAACCTGGCCAGTTCCTCAACCTGGTTACGCCTCGCAAGAAGCTGCCTTAGATGTTCGGGAAAAAGTTCTTTCCACTTAAACCTAACATCCTCATCAAAATCAGTTCTCCAAAAACCATCTAAAGAACTAAACTCAATCGTTATTAGGTACATACCCATTTTTGATGGATTCGCTTCCGAATTTTTTCTTTGCACTTGCACATGTGCGATATATTGGCCACTGTACATATACCAATCATAAAACCCATTACCTGCCAACCACTCTGGCAAGCTCATTACATAATCAGAATCAAACAATGGATGGCTAAGCGGCTTTACACCGAACACATCGCCCGCGCCGTCAAACTTAACCAACTCAGAGCCAGAAATTCGGGGATCCGATGGAAAATAATATTTCTTCCATCCAGCAGCTTTAAGTTTCGCTATCAGCGTATAAATAAGTTCTTTATGATCTTCATGCAAGCTATTGTCCGGCAATCCACAAAGCGTTACGGTAAAGTTTTCAATGTCGCTCGTTACGACCTTATTGACAACAACACTCACGCCTATCACTTGCTGTATTTCGACCGTATGCCCCGAGTAGACAACCGTCAGATTTATCGGAGGGTTACCCGGGCCACGGCGTATCAATTCGTACCAGCACATGCCTACCGCGCCCAGGCAATCGGCGGAGAACTTTACAGGACTGGACTTCAAGAGATCGTTAACTGATGAACCCAACTCAATTACAACGTTCTCACTGTCTACTTTGTACTCACCTTTATTTGTGCTGCCATCGCATCCGAACAGACAGAGAAGAGCGAAGAGAAAACTCCATCTCATGTTCGCTCTCCATTCTGATATTTCAGAAATAACACCCTCCTCCCGTTCGGTACTCATCCGTTGCGCCCCTGCCTGAAGCGTTGCAGCCAGGACGAGGTGCCGCCCAGCGCATCGCGCAATTGTCGGGCCGTGATGGTGCGTTGCTTCGGGTCAAACGCCAGCGCGGTGCGCAAGGCTGGCCAACAGTGTTTCGGTAGGTGCCTGGGCGCGTGCAGTTCACGCTCCAGTTGGGCGTCGCGCGCCTCGGTGGAGGGCAGGCGGCGGAATGGGTGTTTGCCGCCCGCCAGTTCATAAATCACACAGGCGGCGCCGTACACGTCGGCGCTGGCAGACAGGGGTTGGCCTTCGAGCAGTTCCGGCGCGGCGTAGCCGGGGGTCCAGGCGTTGAAGCGGTCGCGGCTCAGGTGGGGTAACCCGGGCAACAGGCCCTCTTGCGCCTGGCCCAGGCCGAAGTCAAAGAGGCGGACGCCCTCTTCGCTGACCATCACATTGCTGGGCTTCATGTCGCCGTGCAGCACGCCGTGTTCATGGGCGTGGGCCAAGGCATCGAGCAGCGGTAGCACGAGGGTCCGCAGCTCTTTGAAGGGCATGCCCAGGGGGCGCTCACACAGCAGCTTGTCCAGGGTCAGCCCACGCATGAGTTCCATGGTGATGAAGGCCCGCTGGCATTCGGTGTCCACTTCAAAGGTGTGCAAACGCAGCACGTTGTCGTGGCGCAGTCGCCGCGTCAGGGCGAACTCGCTGTACAGCAAGGCGCTCGCGTCGGGCGATTCGGCAAATTCTTCGCTGAGGATCTTCAGCGCGATGTAAGGGTCGGGCTCGCCAAACTGTTCGCTCAGCAGGTCCCGTGCGCGGTAAACCAGGCCCATGCCACCGGCACCGAGCAGGCGCTCGATGCGATACCGGCCAGCGAGCACCTCGGGCATTTGGCCAACGCTGGCACGGGTAGGCGCCGGTGCCGGTTGTGCGTCGTGGGATTTGGCAAATGCGAAGTAGGTCAGGTTGTGGTCCTGTTCGTCGCTCGCCAGCAGGTCGTCGAGGGGTGACATGAGGTCGGTCATTGGCGGATCACCACGGCAGTCAGGTTGTCTCGCGCCGAGCCGCGCAGCGCACCGTCGAACAAGCGCTCCAGCGCCACATGCGGCGCTGTCAGGCTGAGCGCGCTACCCAGCGCGTCGCTGCCGAGGCCGTGGTACAGGCCGTCGCTGCACAGCAAAAAGGCGTCACCGGGGTAGACTTCAAATTCCAGCACGTCGAGGGTCAATTGCTCCGCGGCGCCCACAGCACGGGTCAGTGCATGGGCGGCCGGGTGGGCCTTGGCCTCGGCGAGGCTCATTTTTTGCTCGTCGATCAGTTGCTGTTGCAACGAATGGTCTTTGGACAGCTGATACAAACGCTGCCCGCGCCACAGGTAGCAACGGCTGTCACCGGCCCAGATGCAGGCGCCCCGATGACCGTCTACCAGCAGCACCACCACGGTGCTGCCCATGATGCTGTCATGACGCCCCGCCGTGACGGTCAACTCCTGGCCCAGGCGGCGGTTGAGCCAGTGCAGGCACTGGCGAACCGCTTTGAGGCGCTCGTCAAAGTCCTCCTGTACCGGCAGCTCCGCCAGGCTGGCGACGATCAACTGGCTGGCGATATCGCCCCCCTGATGACCGCCCATGCCGTCCGCGACTACCCACAAACCGTGCTGGGGGCAGTCCAGAAACGCATCTTCGTTGCGCGACCGAACCTTGCCGGCATCGGTGCGCGCCGCGCTGCGCCAGGGGCTGGCTACCAGCATCAGAGCTGCACCGGCATGCGGAAGGTGCGCAACACGCCCATGTCGAACGGGTTGGGCGTGCGCTGGCTGGTCAGCAAGTAGTTGGCGCGCAAGCCGCCTACGTCGGCCTTGAGTACCAGTACGTCACGGCCGGTGAGGTATTCGGTCTGCATCAGGTCGAACAGACGGAACAGCGACCAGGGGCCGGTGTTCTTTTCGATGCCGATGGGGCGACCGACCATTTTGTCCAGCACCAGGCTGGTACGGCCGTCTTCGGCATCGGTCGGCCATTTGAACGCCACAGGCACGATGGGGCCGTGGCGGTATTCAATGGTCTTGTCGCCAAACTTGAACTCCGAACGGCTCACCGACGGGTCGAGGGTGTACGGCTCAAGCTTGAACTGCACCTGCGGCTCGGCCGGGTTGCTGGCGAAGAAGCTCTGGCGGATGACTTGCGCGGCGGCCATCTGGTCCAGGTACACCCGGGAGATCGGCAGGCTGTGACCATCCACGCTGCGCAGGCGGTAGCTGCCCGGGTCGCCGCTGACGAACGGACGCAGGTAGCTGTCAAAGAAGCGGTCGGCGATGCCTTGGGCCTTGAAGAACTCGCGGAAGTCACTGATCGCCACGTCGCTCGCGCTGTGGGCGTCGAACGGGTAACGCTTGCTGATGGCTTTGCCGTAGAAACCGTACAGCTCGGCCTGGTAACGCTGGTTCAGGTACGCATACGCATCCCCCAGCACCAGGCGCCAGCTGTCTTCGGCCAGCACACTGAACCAGGCGCTCACCGGGCGTGGCAGGCGGCCTGAGGCATTGCGCAAATTGCTCAGCGCATCACGCTGGCCGCCCATGCGGGTCTTGGCCATGTCGAACGCGGCCTGCTCCGGCGCGCTGGCACGGGCCAAGCTGGCCATTTGCAGTTGCAGGTCGTTGAGCGCGTTCAGGGCAGGCGTGAGGTCGGCAGACGGGCCGTTGTTGTCATCCAGCAACTGGTGCAGCGGTTCGAAGCGACGTTGCAGGGATTTTTTGGCCGTGTCCGGCAGGTTTTTGGCTAGGGCGCCGGAGGCTTTGTCCGCCGCGGCCGCCGCCAATTTACCGAGTTTGCCGCCCTTCTCTGCAAGTTTGCCGACCGTATCGGCGGCGTCGTCAGCGGTGTCGGCCACCACCGGGAAGCGCGTGTTTTCACGCACTTCCACCAGCAACTGCAAGACCGGCGAATTGGCCGAGGTCAGGCCGGCCAGCTGCTCGGCGCCCTCGCCAAAGTCGTTGATCGGCGGCAGGGCCACCTGGCCGACCGCTTCGCTCCAGTAGTTGGCGTAGTCGCGGAAGTAGAGCTGCTCCAGTTCCACCAACAGGCGCCGCAGGTCCATGCCGCTGATACCGGTGCCCTCGCCCAGTACCCAGTTGTCGTTCAGGATGTCGGTGACCAGCATCGAGCCCTGCACCGAAAAGTACTGCTGATAACCCTGCTGGGTGTAGAAGCCCGGGATCACGTAGTCGGTGCCGACAAACAGCGCACCCTGCGGCCCCAGGTGTTGGCTCAAACGGTAGTCCGGCAGGTTGCGGGCCTGCTCGCGCAGCATGCGGTAAACCACGTTGGCCAAGGATTCACTGCGCAGTACCTGACGCGCCTGCGCCACCAGTTGGTCGTTCAGCGGGTAGATAAACGGCTGCTTCAGCAAACGCTCGAAATGGTTGTTCAAACCGTTTTGAACGGCGGTGTTGCCGGTGTAGCGCTGGGACCATTCGTTCGCGACCCAATCCTTGAGCCAGGGCGCGTCACGGCGGTCTTTCATGTTCAGCATCAGGTACGCACGCAGGCTGTTAAGCAAGCGCTCACGGTCTTTCATGTTGGCGCGGATCTGCCCTTCCAGCAGGGTTGCCACGCGTGGCAGCAGTTGTTGCTCAAGGTCACGCTCATAGGCGGCCTTGACCACCGGGTTGACGTCTTCACCCTGGTACAGGCCACCGCGCTCGTGGTAACTCACGTCGCCCTTTTTCGGGAAGACCTGAGTCGCTGCGTAGCGGGTGTCCAGGCTCTTGAGCACCGCCATGGCGTCATCCCGCGGGCTCAGCGCCGAACGTTGTTGCGTCCAGGTCTGTGCCAGGTTGCGCAGGTTTTCCAGGCGTTCGTAGTTGGCCGAGAAGCCACCGGCCCACAGGATGCCAAACAGCGCCAGCGCCGCCAGTGCGCCCACGTACAGGGCGCGCTGGCCCCAGTGGATGCGGCTGCGTTCGCGCTTGTCCAGGCCCGCCAGGTCGGCCTCGGGGAAAATCACCTGGCTGAGCAAATGGTGGATGAACCGCGAGCGGCCGCTGCGCAGGGTCGGCAGTACGCCAGCGTCCATGCCCAGGTTGGCGCCGATACCGGCGGCGGTGTCGTCCATTTTCTGGATCAGGTGCGGTGCGCTGGTCAGGTAAAAGCCGCGCAGTTGGGTTGCACGCTGGTAGCGGTTGCCGGTAAAGGCCATGTCGACGAACAGGCACAAGCGCTCGCCGATCTGCCCCAGTTGGTGCGGGAAGTCGAGGATGCGGCCACGGCGCTGGGTGTCGCGCTCCTGGTGCATGCGCATGATGACCTGGCTGTTGAGGCGATGCAGCAGCGCTTCGAACTCGGTGCGCAGCACGGCCACGTCCGTACCGCTCTGCTCCTTGCGAAAGCTGGTGCCCAGCACCTGGTCACTTTCTTCGCGGGTCAGTTGGTCAAAAAACTCATCAAAGCCCAGCAGGCGATCCGCCTTGCTCAGGACCAGGTACACCGGCACATCGACATGCAGTGTTTGATGCACGTCCTGCAAGCGCGCACGCACTTGGCGGGCCAGGGTTTCCAGGTCTTTCTCGCTGTTGCTCAGCAGGTTTTCCACCGCAATGGTCACCAGCACGCCGTTCAGCGGGCGGTTGCGGCGGCGCTTGCGCAACAGGCCGAGCAAGGTGGACCAGGCACTGCCATCCACCTGTGCGTCGGGCTGGTCAAGGTAGCGGCCAG
The DNA here is from genome assembly GCF_054071325.1 of Pseudomonas sp. SDO5215_S409. Classification (NCBI taxonomy): domain Bacteria; kingdom Pseudomonadati; phylum Pseudomonadota; class Gammaproteobacteria; order Pseudomonadales; family Pseudomonadaceae; genus Pseudomonas; species Pseudomonas sp. SDO5215_S409. The sequence continues at coordinate 15,484 of NZ_JBSVWN010000030.1, forward strand.
CGGTGTCGATCAGTACGCCGTGATCGGCGAAGTACCAGTCACAATGGCGGGTGCCGTGGGTATCGCGCGTCAGTTTGCGGTCGATCTTGTTGATCGGAAACTCAAGGCCCGAGAAGTCCAGCAGGCTGGTCTTGCCGCTCGCGTGCGGGCCGATCAGCAAGTACCACGGCAAGTCGTTGCGCCAGCGTTCGCTGCGCCCGCGATAGAGGCTGGAGGTCTTGAGGGTTTTCAGGGCGTCCTTGAAACGCGCCGTGAGTTCCTTGTGTTCCTGCTCGATGGACTCTTCGCGGCGGATGCGGTCCTGGCCGTCCTCGCTTTCTTCTTCGGCCTTTTTGCGCACCCCGGAGCGCCAGCTGACAAAGACCATGGTCAGGCCCCAAATCAGGAACAACAGGCTGATGGTCAGCAGGCGGGAAGTGGCGCCCTCCCAGAACTTGTAGTCATCCACCGCCAGCAACGGCCCGACAAACCACACCAGCAGTGCAATGAACAGCACCAGCAACAGGGTCCAGACCCAGGTCTTGCGCAGGAACGCGCCGACTTTCTTGAAAAACTTTTTCATCATTCGTCCCTGTTTACGGCTGCGACTGCGGCTGGACCGCGGCCGGATCAAGCGGCTGATATGGTTGCAGAACGGTGTCGCGTTGCTCGCCCAGCACCCAGGCGAAGCCCGAATACATCACCACCAGGCAGACAAACGTGAACAACACCACCATCCACGCCGGTACGATGCGCACCAGGCTGCGGCGCTGATCGTTCAGGCCTTCCCACTGGGGCGACAATTCGCGCGGCACGTCGCCACGCAACTGGCGGATCTGGCGGTACAAGGCGTCACGGATGCCTTCCAGCTCCAGCATGCCGCGCGCTTGCACGCGGTACTTGCCCTCAAAGCCCAGGGACAGGCACAGGTACATCAACTCCAGCATGGGCAGGTGCTTGACCGGGTTTTTCGACAGGCGATCCAGCAGTTGGAAGAATTTCTCGCCACCGAAGGTTTCGTTGTGAAAGCTGCTGAGCAGGCTCATCTGCGACCATTCGCTTTCGTTGCCCCAAGGCGTCGTCACGACCGCTTCGTCCACCACCGAGCACAGCACGTAGCGGGCGCCCATCACCTGGCTGCTTTCGGCGCCGTTGTGCAAGGCGCGCACTTCAAACAGCTTCAGGCTGGCGGTCAGGCGCGCGTTGAGGGCGTAGAGGTCCTCGGAGGTTTCGCTGTGCTTGAGCCGCACCACTTCGGACAACAGCTCACAGGCCGCCGCGACCAGGGAGTTGAGGCTGATGTTGAAGGCTTCTGCCGGGCGCAGGCGCGCGGCGTAGATCATGCGTTCTTCCAGCTGCTCGAAACGTGGCGGGGCTGCGAAGTCGGTCAGCGGTGACGATGCCGGGCTTTGGCCCTGGCGGTCGAGCAAGACTGTCTTATCGTCCTGGTGATGTTCCATGTCCTTGATCATGTCGGTCAGTTCCTGATGGCCCAGAATTTCAGTTCAAGCTCGGCAAATTCGCCGGACACGTGGAACGCGAAGCCGCCGGAGCGCTCGAGTTGTGCCAGGTCTTCGGAACTGAGTTCGAGAATGAAATAGGTTTTGTTGGAGTGGAACGCGATCTGGCGCGGCGCCACCGGCAGCGGTTTGACCTTGATACCCGGCAGGTGCAGGTTGACCAATTGGCGGATGCGTTCCACCGGGCCCACTTTGAGGTGCGCAGGCAAACGCTGGCGCAGTTCTTCGGAGTCGCAGTTGGCGCTGGCCGCCAGCACGAAAGACGCCGAGCCCAGCAGTTTGTGGTCGTGCAACGGCGAGACGGTGATGCCGTACTGACGCGCCTGCAAGACCAGTTCAATGGCGTGCTGCTCCAGCACCATCGACAACACTTGGCGGATCGCCTCCATCAGTTTGCGAAAGCTCGCGCCCTGGTCGCTGTGCTGATAGCGGCTGTCCAGGCGCGGGCGTTTGCTGTCGCTGGAAAAAGTCGCCAGGTCGCCCAGCATGGTGAGCAACGTGCGGTACAACTCTTCGGGATGCACCTGCTCAAGGCCCAGGTAATGACGCAGCAGCAGTTCGGTGCGGTTGATCAGTTGCAGCATCATGAAGTCACCGATTTCGGCACCACCGACCTTGCCGTTGGAGCGAATCCGCTCGGCAATGGTGTCGCCCCGGTGGCCGAGCATGCTGATGACTTCCTTGAGGCACGACAGCAAGTAACTGGAGGCATGCGACTGGATGTAGGTGGGCACGTAATCCGGGTCCAGGCTAATCACGCCGTCGGGCGTGGTGTCGAGCACTTCACAGACCTTGAGTTTCACGTAGCCCTGATCGCTCTGCTGCTCACCCAGCAGCAGCTTGAAGTCGGGCCGGGCGCAGCTGACTTGGCTGGCCGAGTCGTCCCCGGCGTTGGAGTCGGACACTTCCGCTTCATACGCGGTATAACGCGCCAGCACGTCCGATTGCTCCGGGCGGCGCGCCTCGATGTGGTTGCCGGTGACCAGTGGCAGCGCCAGGTAGATCGGCATGTGGCCGGTGTTGGGCGGTACGTCCAGGGCCAGCGGTTCAGTGTTGCCGCCCAGCTCGAACAGGCTACCGTCCGGCAGGATCCCCGAGGCCTGGCTGACCACCACCTTGCCCATGTTGAGAAACTGCAGGTCGATCTCCAGGTTGAGAAACCCCCAGGTGTAACTGCCCAGCAACTGGGTGCGGGTTTTCATTTGGTGATCGTAATAACGGTCGTTGTGCTGGAAGTGCTGCGGGCGCAGCAGCATGCCTTCCTGCCAGATGACTTTGTGGGCATTCATGATCAATCACCTGCCTTGGCGAGCACGCCGTGGGTGTTGCGGATGCCGCTCTGGTCCAGGGTCAGGTCGCTGTCCGTGGCTTCTTCGGGGGCGACTTGCAGGGTGTAGCGCCATTGGGTGTCGGACAGGTCGCGGTAGGCGGCGAGGATGCCGACATAACGGCTGCCCTCCTCCACGCTCAGCTTGAGGTCGACGGTTTCGCCCGGGCGCAGTTCCAGCTCTTCGGTGGCGACCATGTCCGGGGCCAGCGACTCCTTGGCGCGCTCATACAGGCTGAAGAAGTCGGCGTTTTCAAAGGCGACCGGGTGCTTGAGCTCAAACAGGCGCACCACGACGGGCGACGGTCGACCGTTGAGGTCAGGGTTCAACTGATCGCTGGCGGTGAGCTTCAGGTTGAGCTTGGTGACCTTGGAGTACGGCGACAATGTCGAGCAGCCAGCCAGCAGCACCAGGGCTGCCAGCAGGGAGAAAAACGGGATCGAACGGCGAGACATGCGCATCATCCTTGGTGGTCGGTGTGTAGGGTAGAGATCAGGCGGATCTGTTCTTCGTAGGCCTGGGCAAAGTCGCGGGCCAGCAGGCGCTCGCTCCAGTCATCGTCCTGGCGCAGTGCCTGGTGATAGCGCCCGTAGGCTCTCCAGCGGCTGCCCGACGTGGCGAGCAACGGCTTGTTGTCACGCTCGAAACGCAAGGTCAGTTGTTGCGGCGAAAAATGCTCCAGGGTGCCGCGAACGGCTGCACGGCTGGCGGTGAGCAGCGCCACCTGATGCGCCTGCAAATCGCGGAACGCCCGGGAAACGGCCTGTTCGGCAGGCAGTTGGCCGGGTTTGTTGGGCTGCAACAGAATACCCAGCGCCTCGGAGGAATCCGCGGCGAACTTCAACGGGTTTTTCTGCGAGCCTTGCACCGTGGTCTGGGCCAGGCGCAGTTCGTTTTTCAGCTCGCTGCGCGTGCGCAGGCTTTGCTGCAACCCGCCCACACTTTGCTTGAGCAGCCGCGCGGCGTTCAGCGCGAGCGCTTCACGGGCATCCTGGTCCAGGTCCTTGAGGTTCACGCCCAGTGCGGCGCCGAATTTTTCCCAGAAACCCTCGGTCTGGCGCTCGACGGCCTTGGGCGGCGGTGCAGGCGCAGGCTCGGGTTCCTCAGCCACCAGTTCGGGGACCGTCAGGCTTTCCATGTCGATGCGCGCGTAGTCGGCGCGCTGACGGGTGTCCTGGATAACTGTGCGGGGGGAAATCAGCTCCTCGATTTCCGAGTACACACGCTCCTGCTGATCCAGGGCGTTGAGCGGGTCGAGGTCCAGAAACGCATCGTCCGGGATAATGCTGCCGGCGGCTTGCGGGCGACCGACTTCCACATCAAAGGTGGCCGGGTCACGCACCAGCCGTGCGCGAATCTCGAAGTCCCCCAGCACATAGACGCTGCCGTGTTCGATGCGGACCGGTGCGCCTTTGTGCAGGCGTGCGCCGCTGGCACTGTCCCGGACGCCATTGCTGCTGGTGTCGGTCAGGAAAAACGTGCCGTCACGGTAGCTGATCAACGCGTGATGGTTGGACAGGTGGCGCTTGCGATCCGGAATGATCCAGTCGCAGTCCTCGCCCCGCCCGATCACGCCACCGGCCTGTTTGAAGGTCTTCTGGCACAGCTCGGTCGGGACGAACTGCTTGGTGTTCAGCATTTCGAAAACCAGTTCCATGGTGATGCTCCTTGCGGTCACTTGCCGCGATTGGCCGCCTGCGGGTCACCCAGTGGGCGATAGGACGTGTCGTTGAATTTGTAGTTGCCGCTGCAGCCACCCAGGCCGCATAGAACGACAAGGGTCAGCAGGACGGCTTGCCAGTGACGAACAGACATCAGAGGGTCTCCATGGAACAGCACAAGGCGCTGGCCCTTGCGGGGGCGCCGTTAGGAACGGTTGAATTGAAATAGGACATGCCGGGCTTACTCATCGCCATCACCCACGCTGATATTCAGGCGCCCGAGGCGGTACAAGAAGGTACGGCGTGGCAGGCCGAGCTCGCGGGCGGCGGTGGTCTGGTTACCGTCGTGCTTGCGCAGGCAATCGATCAGCATGCAGCGCTCGACCTGCTCCAAGCGTTCGCGCAGGGTGCGGCCGCTGCCTTCGGGCACGCTCTCCATGCGCAGGGAAAAATGCTCCACCAGCAACTCGCCGCCCTCGCAGAGCAACACCGCCCGCTCGACCAGGCCCTTGAGCTCCCGCACGTTGCCGGGAAACGAGTAGCGGGCCAGCTGATCGAGCACGCCGTCGGACCAGCTCACGTCATCACGCTGCAAAAACGTGCAGGCCTTGTCGGCAAAGTGCCGGGCAAGGTCAAGAATGTCGCCCTCACGCTGACGCAGCGCCGGTAGCTCAATGGGAAACTGCGTGAGCCGGTAGTACAAGTCCTCACGGAACTTGCCTTGGCTGACGAGTGCTTCCAGATCCCGATGCGTCGCGGCAATGATGCGTACGTCAATCTTCTGGGTGTCGTTGGAGCCCAACGGGCGAATCTCGCTTTCTTGCAGCACCCGCAGCAACTTGGCTTGCAGCGACAGTGGCATGTCGCCGATTTCGTCGAGCAACAAGGTCCCGCCATCAGCCGCCGCGAACAGCCCGGCGCGGTCGCGGTCGGCGCCGGTAAAGGCGCCCTTGTGATAGCCGAACAGTTCACTTTCGAGCAGGTTTTCCGGAAGCGCCGCGCAGTTCTGCACGATGAACGCCTGCGAGCGACGGGGGCCGCATTCGTGGATAGCACGGGCCACCACTTCTTTACCGGTTCCCGTCTCACCGCACAGCAGCACGGTGTAGGGGCTGTGCAGCACTTTGCTGATCAGCGAATAGACCTGACGCATGGCCGTGCTTTTACCGATCAGGCCGTAACCACTAGCGCTGGGTTCGGCCACCGGCGCCGGCGCCGTTGAAACCTCGGCGTCTGGCCGACGCAGGTTTTGAAGCAAATGCAATTGCCCCAACACAAACGAGCCCAGGCGAGCAAAGGAGTCGGCAAAGCCTTGCAGGTGGATGTGCTGGGCACTGGCGCACAGCATCACCCCTTCAACCTCACCATTGCGATTGACCAACGGCACGCACAGCAGGGATTGCCAAGGGGTGGCCTGGCCCGGCAAGAACCCTGTTTCGTGCAGGCTGGAGGCCAGTTCGCCAAGGCACACCACGCGGTTCTGGCACAGGGCAAATTGCAGCAACTGCTCGCCGTTGTAGTCGGCGGGCAGGCTTCTTGTTTCCCGCGGTTGCAGCGCCCCATTGAGGCATTCAGCGGTCATGCTCAGGCAGGTATGGGTGGCGTCCAGCAGGTACAGTTGCGCCAACTCACACCCACTGAGTTGCGCCAATGCGCGCACAAAACCACCCAACAGTGCCTCGCCGTCCATCGCACGCGACAGCGTGGCGAACTGATCCAGCAACGCTTCGGCATACACCAGCGGTTGCGGCACAGACCTGAACATCACCCCCACCTCAGGCAAACTCGCAGGTGACGCTGGCGTTGCCGTCGAGCGTTGCGTGCACACGCTTGAGGCTTTCGCCGGTGGCCATCGCATCCAGCAAACGGTCGGCGACCAGCGGCAGTACGTGCAGGTCCAGCAAGTGGTCGATCAGGCGCGCGCCGCTGTCGCTTTGCGTGCAGCGCTCGGCCAGGTGGTCGACCAGGTTCTGGCAGTACGTGAAGTCCAACTGGCGACGGTTGAGACGCTCGCCCAGGCGGCCGAGTTTGATCTCGATCAGCTCGCGCAACACCGGGCCGCCCACCGGGTAGTAAGGCACCACGCGCATACGCGCCAGCAACGCAGGCTTGAAATGCTTGCTGAGCACCGGGCGAATGGTTTCTTCAAGCACTTCAGCGGTCGGACGCTCGCCGTTCTCGCACAGCTCGCTGATGCGATCGCTGCCCAGGTTGGAGGTCATCAGGATCAGCGTGTTGCGAAAATCGATCTCACGCCCTTCGCCGTCGTTCGCCACGCCCTTGTCGAAGATTTGGTAGAACAGGTTGAGCACGTCCGGGTCCGCTTTCTCGACTTCATCGAGCAGCACCACAGAGTACGGCTTTTGCCGCACGGCCTCGGTCAACATGCCGCCTTCGCCGTAGCCGACGTAGCCCGGCGGTGCGCCGATCAAGCGCGACACGGTGTGTTTTTCCTGGAACTCGGACATGTTGATGGTGGTGATAAAACGATCACCGCCGTACAGCAAGTCGGCAAGCGCCAGCGCGGTTTCGGTCTTGCCGACGCCGCTGGGGCCCACCAGCAGGAACACGCCCACCGGTGCGTCCGGTTTGTTCAGGCCGGCGGCGGTGGCGCGCATCGAGCGATCCAGCGCGTGCACGGCTTGCTCCTGGCCGCGGATACGCAGGCGCAGGTCGGTGGCAAAGCTTGCGACTTTGGCGTTGTGCTCACGGGCCAGTTGCGCCAATGGCACGCCGGTCCAGGCGCTGATCACTTCAGCCACCAGGCGCGGGCACACTTCAAAACTCACCAGCCGATCGCGGGTTTGCAGGTCGGTCACGGAGCGGTGCGTTTCATTGAGCGCGGCCTCCAGGGCCTCGACGCTTTGGGCCTCATCGACCGCCAGCGTTTCGATCACGGTGCCCTCTGCGTCCTCCTCGATGCTCACCACCGGCTCGGCCACGGCCTCGCGGGCCTTGGCCAGTTGTTGACGCAGTTCCAGCAGGCGCTCGGCCAGCGCTTTCTGTTCAATCCAGAGTGCTTCCAGTGCCGCCCGCTCATTTTCGGCGTCGTCCAGGCGCGCTTCCAGGGCGTCCAGTGCTTCATGATCGATCAACAGGCCCGCTTCGGCATCCCGGCGCAGCGCCTGGCGCTGACGGCCACCTTCGGCCAGTTCGCCTCGCAGCCGCTCCAGGCTTTCCGGCGCGGCAGCCAGGCTGATACGTACCCGGGCGCAGGCGGTGTCCAGCACATCAACGGCCTTGTCAGGCAGCTGGCGCCCAGCCAGGTAACGGGCCGAGAGTTCGGCAGCGGCCACCACCGCGTCATCGCGCAGGTAAATGCCGTGGCTCTTTTCGTAGACCTGGGCCAGGCCACGCAGGATGGTCACGGCCTCGCTGACGGTGGGTTCGTGCAGTTGCACCGGCTGAAAGCGACGGGCCAGGGCCGGGTCTTTTTCAAAGTACTTCTTGTACTCCGCCCACGTCGTTGCAGCGATGGTGCGCAGCTCGCCACGGGCCAATGCGGGCTTGAGCAAATTGGCCGCATCGGAGCCCCCGGCGTTGCCGCCCGCGCCGATCAGGGTATGGGCCTCATCGATGAACAGGATGATGGGTTTGGGCGAGGCTTTGACTTCGTCAATCACCCCCTTGAGACGGCGCTCGAACTCGCCCTTGACGCTAGCGCCCGCCTGCAACAGGCCCATGTCCAGCGACAGCAGTTCCACGCCCCTCAAGACCTGCGGCACTTCACCGGCGGCGATGCGCGAGGCCAGGCCTTCGACGATGGCGGTTTTACCGACACCGGCCTCCCCCACCACAATCGGGTTGTTTTTGCGGCGTCGGGCCAGGATATCGACCATCTGGCGGATCGCGCCGTCGCGGCACAGTACAGGGTCGAGCTTGCCGTCGCGGGCTTGCTGGGTCAGGTTGTGGGTGAAGCGCTCCAGCAGGGACTCGCCCGGGACGGCAGGTTTGCCAGACGCAGGCTTTTCTTGCTGCGACAGGGCAAATTCCTTGAGGCGGTCGATGTTCAATTTTGCCAGCAGCGGCTGGTAGCGGCTGCCTGCATAGCGCATCGGGTTGCGCAGCAGCGCCAGGATCAACGCGGCCTGCTCGACCTGGGTCTGGCCCAACTCAAGGTTGGCCACCAACAGCGCATCTTGCAGCCACTGCACCAGCTCCGGGGCGAACACGGGGTTGCGTGACGCACTGTGTTCAACCCGCGATTGCAGCGCAGCGCTCAATTCACCGGCGTCCACTTCGGCGTCCTGCAACGCGCGGGCGAGCAAGCCCTGCGGACGTTCCAGCAGGCCCAGCAGCATGTCTTCAACCAGCACTTTGTGGCCGCCACGGGCGACGCAACGCTCGGCGGAACGCTCCAGGTCGCGACGGGTTTCGGCGTCCAGCGCCTGGATCAGTTGTTGCAGGTCTACGTTGCTCATGAGTCTCACGTCCTTAATGAATTTTGCTGCCCAGGGTGACCACGCCGTCCGCTTTCTCGCGGCCCAGCCAGCTGGTCCATCCCAGGCGACAGGCGTTTTGCTCGCCGATGCGCAGTTCGCGAATTTCTTCGTGGCGCAGCACCAGCCGAATGTCGTAATCAAGCGGGTCACGCAGGGTGAACCGCACCAACGCGCACAGCGGCTGGTAGCCAAAACCGATCGGCAAGAATTCGTGGAAGCGTTGCCAATCCAGTTCACGGATGTGGATGCGGAATTTGCCGCTGCGATCGCGCACGCTTTCGCCCAACACTGAGTCTTCGCCCAACAAGGTGTTGGCGCGCCCCAGGCGGTTGCGTTGCTCCTCGAGGATTTGCACGCGACGCTCAATGCACTGCTCGATGATCAGTTCGGCGTGCTTGAAGTAGTAACGCAGCACCGCTTCGATCAGCGCTGCCGAATGCGCCCGCAAGCTGAGCAAGCCCAGGTACGGCAACAGGCGTTTCCAGTTCAGTTCCTGCGCACGGCGGATCTCTTCGCCCCCCAGGCCGATCAATGCAAACAGCTGCGCGGAGAACGGGTCGAGGGCGCCGCTCTCAAAGCTGGCGCGATAGCGGTATTTTTTCCAGATCGGCAGCATCAACCGCTGCAGACGATGGTGGAACAGGTCCAGGAAGTGCCGCGTCGGGTTGCCGTCTTCGCTGTCACCCAGGGCTTGCTCGCCATAAAACGCGGGCAACGGCGAGCCGGAACCCACCAGGCCAATCAGGTTGAAACGCATGCGCGCACGCATTTGCCCGTGCTCGTGGAAGAACTCGACACGATCAACATCACTGCCCGGAAAACCCAGGCTGGGGTTGGCCTGGAACTCCAGGTGATCGTACAAATCATCGTGGCTCAGGTTCGGGTGCGCTTCGCGCAGCCGGTCAACGACCAGCATCACGGCCTGAAACAGCGAGTATTCGCGTATGCCTCGGGTCAGCCCGCTTAGAGAAGCGGCTGAAGGCCCATACGTGGTGTCCATTGGTACACCTCTCCCTGTGTGCTGTTGACCCGCAGTTCGTGGTACGAATTGAGGCTGGCGTAAAGCGCGAAAAACTCATTGAGAACGGAGGCAAAGACAAACAGGTCGCCCTCGCCGATGTAGCCTTCGGGGTCGATGGTCAGCTCGGTGCGCAACCCCCGGACCGGCAACCCGCGGTGCAGCCTGTCGACGTGCTGGTGCTTGATCGACTTGAGCCCACCCAACAGGCGCTTGCTGACGCGCTCGGCTTGCTGGTCGTAGTAGCGCGGCAAGTCGTAGGTTTCCAGAATCACCTTCAGCGCATTGACGTCGGCCAGCGACAGGTAGTTGAGCGACATGTTGCTGATCAACTTCCATAAAAAATCCCGGGTCAGGGGCGGTGCGTAACTGGGCGTGGCGGGCGTGATGTTGCGAAAGCTCAGGAACTCCGGCGTTTGCTCGCATGAAAGGCAGATCTGGCCCAGCTTGAGCTTGCGCGGCAGATTCTGGTTGGTGCACATCAGCTCGATCGACAGGGTTTCATGGGCTTCGGTATGGCGAATGCCAAAGCTCAAGTAGGTGTCGAGGCCGTCGTGCAACAGCGACGAGCGCTGACGGATGCTGTAGTGAGGACGACTGGTAGGCACGTCGAAGCTGGGGTCGTGCTCAAAGGATTCAAACGGCACGTAGTCCTGGTAGCCCAAACCGCCCGGCTTCCAGCCGATGACCCGGTCCACGGAAAACACGCCGCAGTTTTGCAGGTCGAATTCGGCGGGCAGCAGCAGGTATTCGTCCTGCTTGCCGTCGAGACGGATCGGCAATGCGTCGTGCTTGAACAGGTTGACGATGGGCGTGCAGTGCAGCTTGACGTTGTCCATCGTGGGCCGCATGCGCAGGATGCCGCTCTTGCGAATGTCGAAACGCAGCTCCAACCCGCGCATTTGCTTGAGGGTGTCTTCCGGCAGCGCCTTGAGCAGGTCCAGGCCGTTGACGTCGACAAACAGGAATTTGTCCTGGAACGCGAAATACTCTTGCAGGTAGCGATAGCCCCGGAAGGTGTTCAACGGGTACGGGATCAGCGCCTCTTCCTCGGCAAACCCTACCGGCTGAACGCGGTCGCCGGGCAGCTTGAACGCCAGGGGCTGGCCGCTGACACCGTTGATCGCCTTGCCGGTGCCATCCAGGGGAACCAGCTCGATGCCGTCCAGGTTGCGTAACAGGCTCAGGTAAAGCATCTGGCTGATGTAACGCTCACCGGCAAAATGCAGACGCAGGCGGCTAAGTTCCAGCTCGCCGAAATGGCCGTCGGCACTCATCTCCAGGCGCAGGCTCAGCAGCGAGCCGTCACCTTTGACCGAGTACGTCAGCGCGGCCAGGTCCAGGGCCTGCACGTCGGTGGGGTAGCAGGTGCGGAAACGGCAACGCACGTCGTCGACCGGCATGCTTTCCACCGGCGTATCGCGCTCCACCCGCATTGCCGGACCGGCGTGCTTGAGCGGGTCGAACTGCAAAATGCTGAACGCGGGCAACGGCCGCATGTAGTTGGGCCACAGCAGTTGCATCAACGAATGGCTGAGTTCGGGCAACTCGTCATCGAGCTTCTGACGCAGGCGACCGGTGAGGAACGCGAAGCCTTCGAGCAACCGCTCTACGTCCGGATCACGCCCGGCTTGCCCAAGAAAAGGCGCCAACGCCGGGCTGCGCTCGGCGAATCGACGACCCAACTGGCGAAGTGCGGTGAGTTCGCTTTGGTAGTAGTGGTTAAAGGACATGGCGTACCTGCCTTGCAGTGAATCTCATGAATAAAGTGCCCTGGTGGCTTTTCCCAACGGTCAAAATCAACCCGACAGTGGCGCCCTCAGGCTGAAGCTCAATCACTTTAAAAACCCAGCCCACACCCAATACCTAAGGCAAGCAGGCCAGCCAAAAAAACAGAATGCCAACCGCCGACCATCGGCCCGGCAAAACAATAAGCGTCAATAATGAGCGAGCCAGGCATGCATCTGGTCACTGAGCAGTCAAACGCTCAAGGGCGTTGCAAACGGCGCAGGCGTCTGCAAATTCCCGGCAAGAGTCGTCCCGGACGCGGGCTGCGGGTTTGCCAGACATGCAGGCCTCCTTAATTGACCTTGACTTGACCGCTGCCATCCAGGCGCGCGGCGAAACTGACCTGACGCTTGAAACCATCGACTTCCAGCAGGCCTTCAATACTGAAGGACAGGCGAAGCTGATCGTGTTCACGCGGCAGGGAAATGACACGCACGTTGCTCAAGCGCGGCTCGTAGGCTTCGATAAAGCGTTCGATGGCCTGGCGGGCCTGACTCAACGAGTCGTGCAGGCTCAGGCGCATGTCATTGAGATCGGGTAGCCCGTAGTCGGACAGCGTTTGCACGCTGCCCGCACGGGTGCTGAGCATCTTGGCCAGATGGGCCGCCACGGACGCCGTGGCGGAAACCTCGCGGCTCCAGCCGACGCGTTTGTCCGCGTCGCCACCCAGGCGTTCGAAAAGGCTGCCGTATCCAGTCATGAGTCGCTCCGCTTACTCTTTGTCCAGCTTGCCAACCAGCGACAGGGTGAAATCGGCACCCATGTACTTGAAGTGCGGGCGCACGTTCAAGCTGACGCGATACCAGCCCGGCTCACCTTCCACATCGCTGACGATGATTTGGGCGGCACGCAGCGGGCGACGGCCACGCACTTCGGCGCTCGGGTTTTCCTGGTCGGCGACGTACTGGCGGATCCACTTGTTGAGTTCCAGTTCCAGGTCGGTACGCTCTTTCCACGAACCGAGTTGCTCGCGCTGCAGCACCTTCAGGTAGTGGGCCAGGCGGTTGACGATCATCATGTAAGGCAGCTGGGTGCCGAGCTTGTAGTTCAGCTCTGCGGCCTTGCCTTCTGCGCTGATGCCGAAGAACTTCGGCTTTTGCACCGAGCTTGCGGAGAAGAACGCCGCGTTATCGGAGCCTTTGCGCATGGTCAGGGAGATGAAGCCTTCCTCGGCCAGTTCGTACTCACGACGATCGGAAACCAGAACCTCGGTCGGGATCTTGGTTTCGATTTCGCCCATGCTTTCGAAATGGTGCAACGGCAGGTCTTCCACCGCGCCACCGCTTTGCGGGCCGATGATGTTCGGGCACCAGCGGAACTTGGCAAAGCTGTCGGTCAGCTTGGTGCCGAACGCGTAGGCGGTGTTGCCCCACAGGTAGTGTTCGTGGCTGTTGGCAACGGTTTCCTTGTACACGAACGACTTGACCGGGTTTTCTTCCGGGTCGTACGGGTTGCGCAGCAGGAAACGCGGTACGGTCAGGCCGATGTAGCGGGAGTCTTCCGACTGGCGGAAGCTCTGCCATTTGGCAAATTGCGGGCCTTCGAAGTGATCTTTCAGGTCCTTGAGGTCCGGCAGGCCGGTGAAGCTTTCCAGGCCGAAGAATTTCGGACCGGCGGCGGCGATGAACGGCGCATGGGACATGCAGGCTACGCTGGACACGTACTGCATCAGCTTCACGTCCGGCGAGCTTGGCGACATGAAGTAGTTGGCGATGATCGCGCCTACCGGCTGACCACCGAACTGGCCGTATTCAGCGGTGTAGATGTGCTTGTACAAGCCCGCCTGCATCACTTCCGGCGAGTCTTCGAAATCGTCCAGCAGGTCTTCTTTGGAGACGTTGAGGATTTCGATCTTGATGTTTTCGCGGAAGTTGGTGCGGTCGACCAGCAACTGCAGGCCACGCCACGAAGACTCCAGGGACTGAAAGTCCGGGTGGTGCAGAATTTCGTCCATCTGGCGGCTGAGCTTGGCATCGATCTCGGCGATCATGCGGTCAACCATGGCCTTCTTGACAGGCTCACCGTCGTTCTGCGGCTTGAGCAGTTCTTCGATGAAGGCCGATACGCCGCGCTTGGCGATGTCATAGGCTTCGTCGTCCGGGGTCAGGCGAGTCTCGGCGATGATGCTGTCGAGAATGCTGTATTCACCGCTCTCGGCGCCTTTTTGCTGTGCTGCACTGGTGCTCATAATGTTGGCTTCCTTGACTGGCTAGGGCTCAAGCGTCTTGGGCGGCGGCGTTCAAGCCCAGCTCACCCAGTACGCGACCGCGGGATTCGTCGTCGGCAAGAACGCCTTCGATGGCTTTGCGGAATGCAGGCGCATTACCCAGCGGGCCCTTGAGGGCTACCAGTGCGTCGCGCAGTTCCATCAGCTTTTTCAGCTCGGGCACTTGCTCGACCAGGCTGGCCGGGTTGAAGTCCTTCATCGAGTTGACGCGCAGTTTCACGGCCAGCTCTTCAGTGTCGCTGTCTTCCTGAAGACGGTTGGGCACGCTCAACGTCAGTTGCAGCTCTTGCTTGGCCAGTACTTCGTCGAACGTCATTTTGTCGATGCTGATCGGCTTGCGATCTTCGACTTTGCGTTCGTCCTTGCGATGGGTGTAGTCACCGATTGCCAACAGCTTGAGTGGCAGTTCAATCTCTTCCTGAGCACCGCCAGTGGCGGGTTTGAAGGTGACGTTGATGCGTTCCTTGGGGGCTACCGAGCCTTCTTTGGCCATGGGTTTTCTCCTTGCGGTTGTGGCCCGGGGGCCTATTCGAGTACCACTTCGAGGTCGAGGTGGCACAGCCTGCGGTAAATCTCTTCTTTGCGTTCACGCACTGCATGGTTCTGCGGTAACAGCTCGCAGCAGCTATGCAGCAGGTGCAGCACTTCCAGCGCAAGATCCGGCTCCCAGGCGTTGAGGCCCGAGTCCTGGAGTGTCTGGTCGAGGGTTTCGAGCTGGGTCTTGGCCAGTTCGTATTTCTTGGCCATGAAACACAGTCGAGCGAGGGCGAACTGCCAGAAAAACCTGACGCGCCCGCCCTGGGCGTTTTGCAAACCTTGCTTGAGGATCTGCACGGCAGCCTTGAGGCCGTCCTTGCGCAAGACCGGCAAGACTTCTTCCAATGCCAGCTCCCAGGCTGGCTGGGTGTCGGCGACCTCCACCTTGCGCGGTGCGCTGGCGGTTTGCAGATGGGGCATGACGTTGCCGCTGATCCACGCCCGGGTTGCAGCGTCGGCGAACGGTGCGCCGTCGTGAAAGCGCAGTTCGATGATGCCGGGCAGGCGCTGAATCAACAGCGCAAAATGGATTTCCACTTCGCGCATCGCCAGCTCCGCGTTCAAGCCTTGCAGGCACTCCCAGACCATGCGCTGGCCGTCGAACCAGAACGGCGCCTTGGCCAGGCTGGCTTCCAGTTCCACCAGCAAATCGGCGTAAGCACCTTGCTCGTAACGGTCCTGGTAAGACTTGAGTTTGTCCGCCGGCAGCCCGCGCAAGGCGGTGATGTGTTCGGCATTGCGCTCGGGGACGGCGTCGATGGGCAGCCACAGCAGCGTGCGGTTGAGGCGCAACGCGCGCAGGTCGGTGGCTTTCTGCTTGAGCCACCAGGCACACAACGGACGCGCACTTTCCTGCTGCGCACGCAACGCTTTGTGGGCTTCTTTTTCGTTGTCGATGGGCGCGCCCGGCGTGAACAGCTGCGTGGCGGCCTGCTTGACCTGCGCAACCGCAGCACTCACCACACCAGGCTCGGGCTGGTTGTCGGCGGCGCGCTGCACCATGCTTTTGAGCCGTCGCGAGATCGGCAGCAACAGCGGCGCATCATCCCCCAAATGCTCGGTGCAGGCGGCGTCCAGCCCTTCAAGGTGTTCGACCAGTCGGCGGAACAGCGGCAACTGCTCCTTGATCGCAACGTTTTCGCTCAGCACCTGCTCAAGACGCGGAACCAACCAACTGATGGCCGCCGAACGTGTGCGGGCTTTAGCCGGATGAACCTCGGCCCAGTGGTGCTCACACAAATGGTGCAAAAGCCCAAGGCCCGCCAGCAGCCCCTGGAACGATTCACGCTGATACAAGGCCCAGGTCAGCCAGGCGCCCACCCGTAAATCCTTGGATTGGGTGCGCAGCAGGCTTTCACTGTTTTCACGAATTTTCAGCCAGTCGATCTGACCGCTTTCATGCATGGATTGGGCTTTGCCCAGCTCGTTTTCCAGCGCCTCGAATTCACTCGAGAAACGAACGTCTTCGCCCGCAAAACTCTCTGTAGAAATAGAAAGTTGCGCGAGTTCTAGATAATGAGCGGAGAGTTTGCTTGAGTAGGACATCCATGGCCTTTGATTTAGAACATCGTTACCGGGCTTAAGCGTTTTTAATAAGCCGGAACAATGAAATAGCTGCGTCGCTGTTCAATCCATGAGATCGCGCCCACTTTTTAGGGCAGGCGAATCGTACTGAGAGTGATGGCATACTGCAAGCAGTGGTGTTAATAAAAAAATGAGTTTCACATAACTAAGCTAGGGGAATCCCTTATAGGCATCAGGGGCAGCCCAAAACGACGACTTAGCATCCAAACAATCAACAAACCGCCCTAAACCATTGATTCAATGGCTGAAACACAGTGCATTGGCACACCTTCACATGCTCCGAATTCTCACAATATCGGCAGAGAAAACCTTCGCATCGGAGGGGTGCAGGCCGCGGATTCTACACTCATCGCCGTCAATACAATAAATACGAAAACTCCCAAAAGATGATAGGACTCTTCCTACGACGAGGCTATTACAACTATAAGTCATGCTTACATTGCGAAAGATGATTTCACATTGCCATCACTTTCAAATGAATGATTTCAATGTGCCACCATTTAATCCAAGTGATATAAGACCCGACCTCAAAACACCGGGGAAAGTGCGCCGTAATCCTTACGCTGCGTAGCATTGACCGACGTGGCTGTTGCAGCCGCACAACCACGCCGACACACCCACGTCGCTCTTACTCCACAGATGCTCGCGCCGAAACGCCCGGTTTGATCTTGAACCAAATGGCGTACAACGCCGGCAGGAACACCAGCGTAAGCATCGTTCCGCCGAGGGTGCCGCCGATCAAGGTGTAGGCGAGCGTTCCCCAGAACACCGACTGGGTCAGCGGAATAAAGGCAAGCACGGCGGCTAACGCAGTCAGCAACACCGGCCGCGTGCGCTGAATGGTGGCCTCGACCAGGGCGTCGTAAGGCGCCAGGCCTTCGTGTACGTTGGTGTGAATCTGGCCGATCAGGATCAATGTGTTGCGCATCAGGATCCCCGCCAGGCCGATCAGGCCAATCAGTGCGTTAAAGCCAAACGGTTGATGAAATATCAATAACGTTGGAACAACGCCCACCAGGCCCAGCGGCGCGGTGGCCAGCACCATCGCCATGGCCGACAGGGAACGCACCTGGAACACGATGACGATCAGGGTGAAAAGCGCCATGATCGGAAACCACGGCGCGAGCGCCGCGTCCGCCTTGGCAGACTCTTCAATGGCACCGGCCATCTCGATTCGATAACCGGCCGGCAACAGCGCAATCACCGGTTGCAGGTCTTTCCATACCGCGACGGAGACGTCGGGCGGCTGCAGCCCCTCGGCAATATCGCCGCGTACGGTGATGGTCGGCTCGCGATCACGTCGACGCAGGATAGGCTCTTCAGGGCGTACCTCAATCTCTGCGACCTGGGACAGCGCGATGCGTCGGCCGTCTTTTGCCACCAGGCTGAAGTCGGCCAGTTTTCCGGCGTCCAGGCGGGTATCCCCCTCGGAACGGGCCACCACCTCGACCTTGCGGACGTCTTCACGGACCTGCGTGGCGCTCACCCCCTTGAGCAAAAACTGCAGTTGCTCGCCCGCCTGCGCCGAGGTCAGCCCAAACGCCTGCAAGCGATCCTGGTTCAGCACCAGGTGCACGGTAGGCACACGCTCCATCCAGTCAGTGTTGACCGTGCGCATGTCCGGATTGGCCAGCATGACGGCGCGAACCTGTTCGGAAATCTGCCTGACCTTATTCACATCCGGCCCCATCACACGGTACGCCACCGGGAAAGGCGAATACGGGCCAAAGACCAATTGGGTCACACGAACCCGGGCTTGCGGCGCCAGACCGTCACTGATCGCTTTTCGCAGATTGAGCTTGAGCGCGTCGCGCTCGCGCTCACCGGCGGTGAGCACGACGATTTTGGCAAACGAGGGGTCCGGGAGCTCCGGCGCCATCGCCAAATAGAAACGGGGGGCGCCCTGGCCGACGTAGGCGGTGACGATTTGGCTCTGCGGTTGGGTGGCCAGCCAGTGCTCGACCAGCGCCGAGGCTGCGTTGGTCTGCTCGATCGACGAGCCTTGCGGCATCTGGATTTCAACCAGCACTTCGGGCCGGTCAGACAACGGGAAAAACTGCTTTTTCACCACGCCCATCCCTATTACGGCCACGCCAAAGCTGGCCACCACCAGCGCCGCTGCCAGCCATTTATGCCTGATCGCCACACCCAACAACCGCCTGAGCCGCTGGTAGCCCGGGGTGCTGTAGATGACCGAGTGCCCGCCTTCGACCGGCTTGATATGGCCGAGCAGCTTCACCCCCAGGTAGGGTGTGAACACCACCGCCACCACCCAGGAGGTGAGAAGCGCAAAGGCGACGATCCAGAAGAGATTACTGGCATATTCACCTGCGGTACTCATGGCGAACCCCACCGGCAAAAAGCCGATCACCGTGACCAACGTGCCGGACAGCATCGGCGCCGCCGTATGGCTCCACGCATACGCGCTGGCACGGAGACGGTCATACCCCTCCTCCATTTTGACCACCATGGTTTCGATCGCGATGATCGCGTCGTCGACCAACAACCCCAGCGCCAGGATCAGCGCCCCAAGGGTGATACGGTCGAATGCGCGCCCCGTGACCAGCATGATCACAAACACCGCCGACAGCGTCAGCGGGACAGCGGCGGCGACGACCAACCCCACCCGCCACCCCAGGCTGACCAGGCAAACGACCATCACCACGGCCAGTGCGACAAAAAACTTCAGCATGAATTCGCCGACTGCTTCGTCGATGTTCACAGACTGGTCGGTGACTTTGGAAAAGGTCATGCCCAAGGGCAAGGTCGAGCTGATCTGCGCGCGTTGCTTATCCAGCGCCTTGCCCAGATCCAGGCCGTTCCAGCCCTCACGCATGACCACACCCAGCAACAACGCCTCCTCCCCATTGCTGCGCACCAAAAAGGAAGCCGGGTCTTCATAACCGCGTGCCACCGTTGCCACATCCGAAAGCTTCAGCGTGCGGCCGTTGGCCTGGATCGGTGTGTTTCTGATTTTATCGAGGCTATTGAGTGCGCCGTCCAGGCGTATCTGCACCTGGGGCCCACGGGTGTTGATCGACCCGGCCGGCGTCACCGCGTTTTGGGCATGCAAGGCACTGAACAGGTCGTTCGGCGAAATACCCAGGGTCGACAGCCGATCGTAGGAAATATCGACATACACCCGTTCTGGCTGCTCACCAATAATGTTGACCTTCTTGACGCCCGGCACGTGAAGCAACTGCTGGCGCAGGGTCTCGGCCTGACGCGTCAATGCGCGCAACGGCTGCCCTTTGGACTTCAAGGCGAACAACGCAAATGTGACGTCGGAATATTCGTCATTGACCAGCGTCTGGGACACGCCCGCCGGGCGATTCTGCTCCTCGTCGTACACTTTCTTGCGGGCCTGATAGAACTCTTCTGCCACCTGACCGGGCGGTGTGCTGTCGAGCAAAATCAAGGTTGTAAAGGCCAGCCCTGGGCGGGTGAATGTCTCGGTCCGGTCATACCAACGCAACTCTTGCAGGCGTTTTTCTAGCGGCTCGGCCACCAGATCTTGCATTTCCTGAGCGGTAGCCCCTGGCCAGGCGGTGACCAGGGTCATTTGCTTGACCGTGAACGCCGGGTCTTCTGCCCGCCCCAGCTTCAGAAATGCCAGCGTCCCTGCGGCAAAAATGGCGATCAGCAAAAATAACGTGATGGCCCGTTCCCGCACGGCCAATTCGGACAGGTTGAACCCTTTCATTGCCGGCCCCCTTCCATGGGTACAGGCCGCACCTTCTGCCCTTCATGGAGCTGATGGGCACCCAGCCCGATCACCTTTTCTCCCGGGTCGATGCCTTCGCTCAAAACGGCGTCTTCGTCATCGATCCGGGACATTTTCACCGCCCGGTAATGCACGCTGTTATCGCTGGCCAACACCCACAGGCCTGGCCCTTCACCACGATCATAAATAGCCGAGAGTGGCACCCTTCGCTCAGAGGCGACGGCCGGATGGGCGATGCTGATGATCACCGTGGAGCCTAACGGCGTATCACGGGCGATCCCGTCCACGACGTACCGCGCCCGGTAGGTCCGTGTCGAAGGGTCCGCCGAGCCGGACAGCTCGCGCAGTTGCGCCGGGAACGACTGCGCCGGTTGAGCGTAAAGCCGTGCCGTTGCGGCAGAACCGAGGGCGGGCCTGAGCGTTTCAGGCAAATCGATCAACGCCTCGCGAGCGCCCTCTTGCGCGAGGGTGACGACGGACTGGCCAGCGCTGACCACCTGCCCGACATCGGCGAAGCGCTCGACCACGGTGCCGTCCGAGTCGGCACGCAGGTCAGCATAACGGTAGGCGTTTTTCGCCAGGTCCAACTGCGCGCGGGCCGCCTCCCAGCGAGCGCGTGTCGAACCTTGCGCTTCTTGCGCCTCATCAAAGGCCCTGGCCGATAGGGCGCCCGCCTCCACCAGGCCCTGCATCCGCCCCAGATCAGCGGTCGCCTTGGCCCACAGCGCATGGGCGGCATCCACGTCCGCTTGCTGACGCTTGACGCTCAGGTCGAAGTCGGCCAGGTCCAGGCGCATCAACGTTTCGCCACGCTTGACGTGCTGGCCGACGTCCACAAATCGCTCGGCGACTTTACCGCCCACCCGGAAACCGAGCGGGCTTTCGACCCGGGCAGCCATTACCCCGGTAAACCGCTGCTGCGAAGAGGTGGAATTGGCGTTAACCACCGCGACACTGGCCAACGGCGGCTGATCGACCCTCGGGTCTGTACTGACAGGATCACGGCACGCCGTCAGGGCGATGCACAGGGCAACAGCAGTCAGGGTAAAGCGCGTACGGTCGTAGATTGACATGAAGGCCTCCTCGGCGAGGAGACATTCTTGTTTACAGATTTAAATTATGTCAACTAACTTGGGCGTTAAGGCGCAAGGCTTCTCAGGATCATACCCGTGACAGCCGTCATACCTGCCTCCAGGTCCGGCAAGCTGCGACTGACCATTGAAGGTGCATGGGTGTAGGGAATCAACGCCTCATGGATACCGGTCACCACCTCATCCAAAGGGGTTTTTCGCTCAAACTCCCCGGTTGCACGCCCGTGCTCGACGATCGATTTAATTAACGTGTCCAGCGCGGCCTTATGCCCTGCCGCGGTGCACCACTGCTCCTCCACCGCCGCCACCACCAGCTCGAACAATTTGTTTTCACTGATAAAAAGCGCGTGGCTCATGAGCAATGCCTGGCGGGTAAATGTCCTTAATTTACGGGTTGCAGAGGACTCTTCAGCGACGAGTCGACGCAGCTCGTTATCCATCTCGGCTAAAACCAGCGCCACCACAGCCTCGCCGATGGCCTGCTTTGACTCAAAGAACCGGTAGATATACGCAGTGGTGATGCCGATGGCCTTGGACAGCTCGGCCACTGTGGTTTTGCGGTATCCAGACAAACGGAACTGCGCGTCGGCGAAACGCAGGATTTCGAGTCGGCGGTCGTGGTCCACAGGGCCGCGTTGCCCGGAGGACGGGAGCTCGATTTCGTCTGGCTGCGGCTGATTCATAGCGGGCGTGACTCCATTGACATAAAGGTTACGATTTTACGATACTGTAAACACTTGTGAGTCGTGAGGACACCGCAGTGAACCAGTACCGGATTAGGCGCAAGCACAGTTTACTCGCGCTCGCCGTTGTAACGGGATTAGCAGGCTGCATGGTCGGCCCGACCTACCAGCAGCCCGACATAAAAACCGAGGCACAGTTTAAAGGAGCGCAAGCCCTTGGCGAGCGGTCAGTGGCCGGTGCGCCAGTCGCACTAGACCATTGGTGGGAAGGTTTCAATGACCCCGCCCTGAACCAGTTGGTCGATACGGCGCTGCGCGAAAACTTGAGCCTGGAACAAGCCCTGGCCCGCAGCGCACAGTCCGCCGCCTTCGCCCGCTATGCAGACGCGCAATTGCTTCCCAGCGGGCAGGCATCGGCCGATGCCAGCCGCGCTCGGCAATCCCTTGAAGATCCTGTTGTGGCCACGGAGCATGCCACGCTGCCCGGGTTCGAACGTACCGGCAACCTTTATGGCGCCGGGGTATCGAGCCTGTGGGAGATCGACCTGTCCGGCGGCTTGAGGCGCAGTGCACAAGCGGCACGTGCCGAGTATGAAGCCGCACAGGCGGATGTTGCGGCCGCACACATTCAGGTCGTAGCCAACGTTACGGACACTTACCTGCTGATCAGGCTCCTGCAATCACGCCTGTCGCTGGCGACGGAACAGGTGTCGACCCAGGCGGATATCGAGCAACGGGTGGGCACGTTGTACATGCGCGGGCTCGCGCCAAATGTGGACCTGCAACAGGCCCGGTCCGAGCTCATCGCAACCCAGGCCACCGTGCCTGCTCTCAAGGCCCGCTTGAGCGCGGCGCGGAACAAACTCGACGTGCTGCTCGGCAGGCAGCCCGGGACCGACGACCCCGAACTGGACGCCATACGCCCCATTCCCACGGCACCTTCGATCGAGGCCGCCGGGGGCAGCGCCGCGTTGCTGCGCCGCCGACCCGACCTGATCGTCGCCGAGCGCCACCTTGCCGCGTCCAATGAGCGGATCGGGCAAGCGCTGGCCGAGTACTACCCCAAGGTATCGCTGTCGGCATTGCTCGGCACGGTCACCTCCCAAGGCGCACACCTGTTTGACAGTGATGCCAACCAGGCCGCCGCCACCCTGGGCCTGCGGTGGCGGCTGTTTGATTTCGGCCGGGTCGACGCCCAGGTGAATGCGTCAAAAGGTGCCTATTCAGAGCAACTGGCGATCTATCGACACAGCGTCCTGCAAGCCACCGCCGAGGTGGAAGACTCGATTGCCTCACTGATCGCCAGTGAATCAAGCGCAAGGCTGCTACAGGCGGCCGAGAACGCCCGCTCAAGCGCGCGTGATGCCACCCTGCAAAGCTACAAGCGCGGCAACAGCAGCCTCATCGACGCGCTGTTGACACAGTCCACACTCCAGCTCGCCCAGGCACGCCGGTTAAATGCCACTTATGCATCAGCATCTTCAGCGGTGGCGCTTTACAAGGCGCTGGGCGGTGGGTGGAGCGCGCCGCCTACGCCAACCCCATGACGCTTATACCCGGACCAACTCAAACCTGAGGGTGCCTGCATGACCGCCTCTAACACCGCCCAATCCCAAGCCTCACCTCTTTTAGAAGGCGCGATCCTCTCGCCCATCATTAAATTGGCCATGCCCACCGTGGCGGTCATGCTGATTCAAGTGCTGATCGCGATTGCCGAATTCTATTTTATCGCCCAGCTGGGAACGTCTGCCGTGGCGGGCGCGACGCTGGTTGTGCCGTTCCAGTTACTGATGTCGACCATGTCGGCCGGTGGCATCGGCAACGGCATATCGTCCAAGTTGGCGAGAGCCATGGGCGCCAACGATCCGACTATTTTTCGCAGCGTGATGCATCAGTGCTTCACCTTGGGCATCGGGTTTGGCGTGCTTTTCTACGCCGCGCTCACCTTTGGCGGACCTCACTTTTATGCCTTGCTGGGCGGCACCGGGAGTGTGCTCGACGCGGCGATTGCCTTTTCCAGCTCGCTGGCTTTTTGCGCTTTCCCTCTCTGGATCACTAACCTGCTGGCTTCGCTGTACCGCGGTACGGGGCGGCCTGGCCTGCCCGGCATCGTCACAAGCGTGAGTGCGTTGATTCTTATCCCGGCCTTTCCCTGCTTTATCTTTGGCTACGGCCCCATTCCCGCCCAGGGCGTCGCAGGCGTCGGCTGGGCGCTGACAACCTATTACAGCCTGGCAGCACTGACGCTGGCGCTTTTCGCCAGGCAAACCGGTGACGATAAACCCGCCACCAACCGCCAGCATTACCTTCAAACACTGGCCGATATTTTGAAAGTGGGCCTGCCCAGCTGCCTGAACACCGTACAAAGCAGCGTGTTAAATATCGCCCTTTCTGCCTTTGCGACCCGGCTGGGCGTCGACGCCCTCGCCGCCTTTGGCATCGCCTCTCGCCTGGAGACAGCCGCCATCCCGCTGTTGTTTGGGTTCGCGACGTCAGTGCTGACCATGACAGGCGCCAACTACGGCGCTGCAAACTTTTTGAGGGCCCGAAAAGTTGCGCGCTATGGATGCGCCATAACGCTCGCCCTCATCACTGTGCCTGCTACCGTCATCACCCTCTGGCCCTCTTGCTGGCTGGAGATTTTCACCTCGCAGCCCGGCATCCTCCTTGAGGGCACGCACTTTCTTCGCATCGCTGGCGCCGCTTACCCGCTGTTCACGCTGGCATTTGTGCTGAGCTTCGCGATGCAGGGCACCGGCCATTCCTTGCTTCCCAGCATCGGTGTAACCGCCCGCCTGACGGTGACTATCGCCAGCTGCTGGTGGCTAACCCACCATCTGGACACGGGCATTGAAGGCATCGCGCTGGCGTTTTTTCTAGGGTCATTCACCCAGGCGGCCATCTGCCTGTCTGGTATGCGCTCCACTAAAATATGGCGGCATCGACAGGGTACAAACCCTGCAATTTAGGCGACCTGGAGCCGTGTCAGACACCGCTAAACCCCGCCTTGCGAGCGGGGGGGGGACGCGAGCTGCTTTATCGGCACGCATGTGCCGACGTGCCTTTGAGCGGAAAAATAGTTTATGAATTTATATTTGTGTAAACACAAAAACACCTGAAAAACCCCATAAAACCCGACAAAAACAAAAATCCATATACACATACACAAAACTGAATACACACAAAGGTATTGACAGTCTGCGTTTCGGCCATCATTCTTCGCCCAAAGATGCAGTATGACAATACTGCTTAAAAAGCCCACCCACCGCTTCCGGAGACATGCATGAAAACGTATCTGGTATCAGGCGCCACCGGCGCTACCGGCACCCCCACCGTCAAATACCTGCTTGAAACAGGCCATCGCGTTAACGCCTTTGTCCATCGCGAAGACGAACGCTCGGAAAAATTGAAGGCCCTTGGCGCCAACATCTTCGTGGGTGACTTGCTGAAACTGAAAGAAGTGCGCCCCGCGATGAAGGGCGTAGACGGCGCGTACTTCGTTTATCCGATAGGCAATGGCCTGGTCGAAGCGGCGGCTGTCTTTGCCCAGGCGGCGAAAGAGGCAGGCGTCAAGATCATCGCAAACATGTCACACAAACAATCGCGGCCCGATGCGCGCAGCCAGACCACACTCAATCACTGGCTGTCAGAACAAGTGTTCAACTGGTCCGGCGTGCCGAGCACCCACCTGCGCATCACCTTCTTCGCCCAGTGGATGCTCTACATCGCTCCGCTGATTCGCCAAGGCCTCTACCTGACGCCATTTGACGCAGACAGCCGTTTTGCCCCGATGGCCACCCGCGATATCGCAAAAATCATCGCTGGCGTGCTGACCAATCCCGAAGCGCACGCCAACCAGGCCTACGTATTGAACGGCCCGATCGAGTACAGCCACAAAGAACTGGCGAGCGTCATCGGCGAAACGCTCGGTAAAGAGGTGCGCTTTGAACAAGCGACACCGGAAGAGTTCGTCAAAATCATGGGCCTCGAATCCGACCCGAGTTACCTGACGCACTTTTCGGCGGTAAAAATCGACCAGCAGGAAGGACGCCTCGAAGGCCTGGACACCATCGGCACCACCATCATCGGCGGGCCTCTGCAAACTCCCGCGGAGTTTGTTGCCGAGCATCGTGAGCTGTTGATCTGATACGCAAGTAAGCTATCGGGCTGGAATGCCTTGCCGCTATTTCAGCCCGGTGCACCATGGGAGCTTGCGGTAGTCGATACCAGCCACCGTGAACACATCGCCGTCGCAAGTACGAGCGTGCTCATATTTTTTAAGTCGAGTAAGTTTTAAAAAAAAAACCCTGCAAACGAAAGCAACCCCAAGCCCGCCAGCCCTCACCTATTCTCTCGCAGAATAAGCATTATTCCCGCCTGCACGCTGCCAAAGACGAGCAATGCCGTTTATGTTTGTGCTTTGAGTGCTGAACAATAAATCTGCGCTGAAACAAAGCAAACGCCATGCGCACAACCCTCCTCGATAAAGCCTTGTACAACATCGCACAGACCACTGCGCTTAAAAACTGACTTTCACCTTTATAAAAAACAGATTTTTCAACGTTTACAAAAGCCCTTTCAGCAAGTTGATTCATGCCGGGGTTGGGTAGTCCGACGAGAGCCTTCTAAATATTTCAAGCTGCCCCCAAGGGTGAAGCAACTAACCAGGCGGATTAAGAATGGACCGTTTAGGCGCGATGCAGATGCTGGTCCGAATTATTGAAACCGGCTCATTCTCGGCGGCATCACGGCAATTGAAGATTGGCCAACCTTCAGTCTCAAAGGCCATTGCGCAACTAGAGAACCACTTGGGCGTGCGATTGCTTTTGCGAACCACGCAAGGCCTGACACCCACTGAGGCGGGGCAGGCTTTTTACGAACGCGCCAAACGCGCGATCGCCGAGGTAGAAGAAGCCGAGGCGGCAGCGCGGGGAGCCAGTGCCGGCCTGGTGGGGAAATTGCGCGTGAGCATGACCATCACATTTGCGCGGCTGCACGTCATTCCACGCTTGTCCTCGTTTCTGGAACACAACCCCGGAATCGAGATTGATCTCGTCATGGCCGACGACAATATCGCTCTCGTTGAAGAGGGCGTCGACCTTGCCATTCGGATGGGCACACTGGTGAGCTCAACATTTACAGGCCGCCGAATTGGGCAGTCCCGCCGATTAGTCATGGCAACTCCCGACTACGTTTCTCGGCACGGCTCGCCCGAAAAGCCAAGCGACTTGGCCCACCATCAAGTTTATGTAATCGACAACGGTAGCGAGCCTGCAACCTCCCGCTTCAAGCGCGCTGGCGAAGAAATGGCTGTTTCGGTGGGTGCGCGTGTGCGACTCAATACCGGCGAGGGTGTACGCTCGGCCGTTCTGGCGGGGTTAGGCGTCGGGATTGGTTCCGAGTGGCTCTTCTTGCCGGAAATGCGCTCCGAACAACTGGTTCAACTCGTCGGCGATTGGAGCCTGGCGCCCATGGATATCTGGGCGGTTTTTGCAAACGGGCGCAGCGCCAACGCCAAGGCTCGAGCATTCGCGGATTTTATTGAAGAGATCCTGAAAGAGATCTAGCCATCTCGCTCTTCTGTTCCAGGCGCCGGCGTTTTGCACCGGCCCCATCCCCCCCTCCTTGCCTTCAATCAAGGCGTCACGACAAACCTGATTGAGGCGAGGCACAAAGGAGTTCGGCAACATGAAACCACTGCTGTTTACCCCTCTTCATCTCGGACGCATGGACCTCCCCTCACGCGTTGTCATGGCGCCTCTGACGCGCGCACGAAGTGCGCAACCCGGGGACATTCCCACAGAGATGAATGCCCGATACTACGCCCAACGCTCGTCGGCAGCGCTGATCATCTCCGAAGCGTCCTACATATCAAGGCAAGGAAAAGGCTACGACGGCACCCCGGGCTGCTTCACCAGCGAACAACTGGCTGGCTGGAAGAAGGTGGTTGAGGCGGTTCACGCTGAGGGCGGGAGGATATTCCTTCAGATCTGGCATGTCGGTCGAATGTCACATTCTGATTTTCACGACGGCGCCGCGCCCGTTGCGCCCTCCGCGTTGCCCGTTGACGAGAAGATCTGGAAAGTAGACCCGGTGACGGGCGTCGGTGGACTCGTCCCGGTACAGCCGTCGCGCGCTATGACGCACGAGGAAATCAAACAAACCGTGCAGGACTTTCGCCAAGCGGCCCGCAACGCAATCGAGACAGGATTTGACGGTGTCGAAATTCATGGTGCCAACGGGTACCTGGTCGACCAATTCATGCGTACGACGTCGAACGTTCGGACAGATGAATACGGCGGTTCACGCACGAATCGACTGCGCTTTGTGCGCGAGGTACTCACCGCCGTGGTTGAGGAAATCGGTGCCGATCGTACGGGCATCCGCCTTGCGCCATTTCTCACGTTTCGAGGAATGGGTTGCCCCGATATTTTGCCGACGATTGCTGAAGCGGCAAGCTTTGCAAATGACATCGGCTTGGCATATTTGCATATGGTAGAGGCCGACTTCGACCATGCCCCTGAATTCACTGAAGACTTCCGCCAGGAAATACGAGCACGCTTCAACGGGCGGATCATCATGGCCGGGCTGTACGATCGAAAGAAGGCCGACTGGGTACTCGAAAAGGGGTATGCCGACCTCGTCGCCTTCGGCAGGCCCTTTATTGCCAACCCCGACCTTGCCCACCGGCTTGAGCATGATCTGGCACTTAATACGGGTGACCCTGCCACCTTCTTCGGCGGCGCAGAGCAAGGGTATACGGACTACCCGCCTGCCGCTCCCTCAAAACACTCGGGCACCGAACGGGTGAGCGTAACACCCAAAAACCCTATTCCCCACTTGAATAACGTTTAGTCCGCAAGCCCGGCTACCCCCTCTTCCGTCGGCCTAATAACCTGCTGTTCATCGCCAACCAATCTGGTCGTCGTTTAACAGCAGTAAGGAGAAAGTCGTGGCAAAAACCTCAAGTGGCATCACGCTCTTCAGCGATAAAATTTCCGGCAGTACGCGCCGAGTTACAACGGTCCTGGACCATCTGGAAATTGACTATCAGTTCAAGCATTTGGACATTTTCAAGGGCGAGCAGATGGAGCCCTGGTTCCTTGAAATGAACCCGAACCACTTCGTGCCCGTCATGAAAGATGGGGACGTCACGCTCTGGGACGCCGCCACCATCAACATCTACATCAGTGACACTTACGACAGTTCACTGCTCGCCAAAAGCGGACCTGAGCGTTACGAGACGATCAAATGGATGTTCTGGGCGGCAGAGCATTTGCGGCCCAACGTCGTTACGTTCTTTATGGAGAACTTTGCCAAACGCTGGCAGAAACAAGAGCCGGACCAGGAGGCGCTGACACGCGCTCACAAGCAAATAGCCCCCTGGCTGGAAATTCTCGACAACCACTTGTCCACTCGCCAATGGATCGTCGGCGATCACCTGACGCTTGCGGACCTCGACGTAGCGGGCCCGTTCAGTCAAATGCTGCGCACCAAGGCCCCCTACTACGACTATCCGAACGTAAAGAAATGGCATGAACGAATGCTCGCCGAAGTGCCAGCCTGGCGCAAAACCCGCGATGAGCTCGAAGTTCGGGTGACGGAACTGAACAAGGATTTCGGGAGCACACTGGAAGTTCTCAGCGCCTGAACTGTTTGAGCAATCGCAGTGCTTCAGCGACGCGACCTTCAAAAATACTTTGTGGGTCGCGTACTTTTTCAAACGTATTATTGAACCCGCTCTACGCGAACTGAAATCACCCCGGCATTTTTAACCCCCCTCTCCACTGCTTGACGCGTTTCAAACTTTTCCGGTAACTGTCGCGCCTCTTCGCAAGCAAAAGCGGCCAGATTGCCCCCCGTGCTGGATAACGTGGACACGCAGCATTCGCCCCTGCCCAATTAGCAAACCGCCGCAGTTGCGCTTCATATAACGCAGCTTGACGATGGCGCACCGCGCCTCCTTAAATTTTTTATCATCAAGGAACCCATCGTCCCCCCCACCCACTCACTCACTGACATAAGCCCCCTGACAAGCGCTGGTTGCCAGACCCGCCTTGACGAATCGCTGCGCAAATATCGGGCGCCTTTTCTTCACGTCTACCAGAGATAGTTACGGAGTTCTGTAATGCTGGAAAGAATTCATTCATCCCGCAACGACGCGTTTATTAGCGAGTCGTTATCGCTGAAAAATAATTCGGAGCACCAGGATAGTTTTTTGCACGGGAAATTTTCCAGTTCACGTTCCGCCTTTCAACCCCAGCTGAAACCCATACCCGAATGGGACGAACTCAAAGAAGTCAGCTTGGCTAACGGATTCACCAACGGCGTATCAATCGATCGGCGCACAAAACTTAAAAGTGCGATCGAGAAAGTCATTTCCCTTACGCCGAACGCGAAAAAGGGAGAAGTGGGTTTGATTGAACACACTCAACTGGAAGCGTTGGATCTTGGAAAACACAGAATCTACTCGATGTTGAATATCGCCCACGTCGACTGGAAAAAAACGGGGCAGCAGCAAGCCAGCTTTTTTGAATGGCTGGACAAAAATCCAGACCATAAAATCCCCATTTTTGATCCTGAAAAAACCGTTGAAGAATGGAAAAAACATGGCCAGCCTGGCGATGCCGGCCCCCATGTATGGGCAAGGGAAAATGTGGATACGTCTGCGGCCGCCATCGTTCGTTTCCAGAGCGTAAAGGAAATAGAGCAGACTAAATTCCTTTCCGCAAATGAGATTAACCAGTACCAGGCAACGGTAAAAAACGGTGTATGGCACCGTACCGACGAACAAGCGACGCGAGTTGATACACTGGCCTCCCC
Source organism: Pseudomonas sp. SDO5215_S409 (assembly GCF_054071325.1). NCBI lineage: Bacteria > Pseudomonadati > Pseudomonadota > Gammaproteobacteria > Pseudomonadales > Pseudomonadaceae > Pseudomonas > Pseudomonas sp. SDO5215_S409. Next base: position 45,889 of record NZ_JBSVWN010000030.1, read on the forward strand.
TGGAAAAACCAATCACGCCGAATATTACCCACAACATGGCGTATTCGTCATGCACCGTAACGGCGACATGTATGTCCATGATTACGAAAGAAACAAAATGCACCACCCGATGACGACAGGCGGCGTTCCCGTTCTGGCGTCCGGCATTATCAAAATCGAGAACGGCGTGGCGACATCATTTGCCCTGATCTCGGGTCACTACCGTTGCGGATTGGTAGAACTCGACAGGGTATTGAAAAGAATGAAAGACGACAACGTGAACCTGCAGGACATGGACATTGCAGCGCCCGCTATTAAAGATACCGTCGCTCTTCAACAGCTACTGAAAAAATATCGACACGCCTGATTAAACTCAACAACTGTAGGGGTAGCGTAAAACAGATGAGCCTGCATCGTGGAAAAATTGCGTTAATCATCTCCGATCTTGGAAAGAGGATTGGAATGAATCTGCATTGGAACGACAACATTATAATCATCACCGATCATGAACATCGGGAGTGGCGGCTGGACACTGGAATGACGACGGAGTTTCTTGCGATCTCTGTACCGGTATTAAAGACCCTTCCGGAAAACGAGGACATGAGGGCGTGGATGAACCTCAACCTTGAATTTGAAAAAATGAAGGGCAGTTGGGTTGCGTTTGATACCAAGGAGGGTTCATTGCAACTGTGCTCCTCGCTGGACTTGTCGGTCATCACGATCCAATGGCTGGAGGCGGTGATGACCCACATGCTGAAGCTGAGCGGTGAGCTGGTGTCAATGTTTGACGACTATAAAAAACAACAGCTTGCAAAACCTGATCTGTCAAAAAATGCCAGGCACAGGACGTTTCAACGCACGCTGTAAATTTACGCGGCGCCCTGAACTGAGGCATACCGCCCACCTTCATAAGACGATGTGCAAAAATGCCTAAAATTGTTACTACTCCTTTATATTCCCAACCGGTGGAGATTGGACACGATAGCCCCAAGCCGGTGGATGACGGGCTCAAGAATAAATTCGCCAAAGTGAATTATTCGCCCAAAGGCCGTCAAGGCAGCGTTGATGACACGCACATTTCGGATCACCGCCAGCGGCAGGTCAAACTCGATAATGCACCACTCGACAATCGACCCATCGACAAAAAGTTGGAACATCTGGATCTAATGAAATTGTCCTTTGGTCATTTTGATGACGAAGGCAAAAAAATACTGAATACGCCAGAGGACCTCTCCAAAATCCCTTATGCCTCACCTTCTTATGTTGAGTCCGTAAAGTCAGCGAGGCTGGGGTTTAGTGAAGGTCATCAAGTCAAGGAAAAGAGCGCCGGAAAATACGACAGGAAAGATGTTGCGCTATTAAACCGTACCGAGCTCGAAAAAAAGCTGGCCAGCTTCGAAACCTTGCAACCGGCCGTACCTTCTTTTATCAGTGATTTCATTCAAGGCCTGGAAAGAGAAGATCGAACCGGAGGGTACAAGGCCCATCCTGAACAGTTCACGGGCACCCAATTCTTTCCCGGCATAGGCGGTTTTCTTATTTCGCCCAATGAGTCGTATGTTCCCAAAGGCAAGGGGGCGTATGACGATCCAAAGACCGTGAAATATCAGACAGGGGGCATGGCGGTGCTTGGGTACTACGTGCCCGATCAAAAGTTCAACGGCCACCCTGTGTTCAATCAACTCTTCAAGGATGCCGATCACCGTTTAGTTGAAGGACAGGAGCTCTTCAATTCTGGAAAACGGGAGAATCCGAAAGCCTACAAAGAGCGAACTGGAATGGACTACCTTTCCACGTTCTGCGACCTCAGAAAACAGCATATCCCCCTGCTGGAAAACTTTAAATCGGTCATGCTAGACCACTTGCAAGATATTTATGGCGTCGATCCCAAGAAAGATAAAATTCAACTGTACATGCACAAGCCTTTGTACGGAGACGCTAACGTCGGCCTGCACATTCATGCCCGTATCAATCAGGCAAACCATCCCGGTGAACTTGATATACAGCAATTGGATTTCGACCTGGACCAGACTATCAAATTATTGAAAGACGTCCCGGATGACGAGATCAAAGAGGCAATTCTGAACAAGATGAGTGTCGATGGCGCAGGAAAAAAATACGTGGCAATGGCGCCCATCTGGGCACCCAAGGAATACGAGGGAGTCGCCGAGTACTCAAAACGCCCCAACCCCTGGTTCAGGCCTGAATGGAGCCGTTGAAGCGCTGTTTGCAGCCCCTGGACGCGCTAGCTTCATCAGGATGAGCCCGGGCTACTTTTAGCCCCGCCGCCAGTAAGCGCCGAGCGTGATCCGCCTCTGCTGGCCAGCTCGGCCATAGCGCGCTTGGTGACGCAAAGACAGGGACCGTCATCGTCATCAAGCGTCGTTTTTGCTGGTGATGCGGGCATGCCCAGCGGTAAGTTCCGGGCAAGGTTTTCAGCGCAAACCACAGAAACGAAAAAAGACGCCGAAGCGTCTTTTTCGATGATCTGCAGCCTCCAATGGACAGCTGCCGATCTATATTTGGAGCGGGAAACGAGACTCGAACTCGCGACCCCGACCTTGGCAAGGTCGTGCTCTACCAACTGAGCTATTCCCGCGTCTTGGTGTTGCGCATTCTATAGGATCCTGAACAGTCGTCAACACCTTGATTCAAAAAAGTTTATTTCTTTTCTGCGGTGGTCCGCAGATGAGGCCACGCAGCGCGCAAGTATTGCAGCATGGACCACAAGGTCAGCCCGGCGGCAATCAGCAGCAAAGCGTAGCCGGTGAATACCCAGAAGCTGAGCTGCGAAGGGTTGGCTAACAGGATCACCAGGGCCAGCATTTGCGCTGCGGTTTTCCACTTGCCCATGTTGGAGACGGCGACGTGGGCCCGGGCACCGATCTCGGCCATCCATTCGCGCAAGGCAGACACGACGATCTCGCGACCGATAATGACGGCCGCCGGCAAGGTCAGCCAAAGGCTGCCGTGCTCCTGTACCAGCAATACCAGGGCGACGGCCACCATCAGTTTGTCGGCCACAGGGTCAAGAAACGCGCCGAACGGGGTGCTCTGCTTCAATCGGCGGGCAAGATAACCGTCCAGCCAGTCGGTTGCGGCGGCAAACGCAAAGACGGAACTGGACGCCGCGTAGCTCCATTCGTACGGCAAATAAAACAGCAGAATGAAAATCGGAATGAGCAGGACGCGTAGGACGGTGATCAGATTAGGGATATTCATCGGCACAACTGGCTACGAAATGAAAACGCATTCTACTCGCTGTGCAGGTTTGCATAAATCAACTCAGCAAGCTTTTTGCTGATACCAGGCGCTTTGGCAATTTCTTCGATACTGGCGCGGGACAGTTCCTGCAAACCGCCAAAGTGTTTCAACAAGTCGCGCCGCCGCGTCGGCCCTACCCCGGCAACCCCTTCCAGGGTTGAGGTGCGCCGGGTTTTACCGCGTCGAGCACGGTGGCCGGTGATGGCAAAACGGTGGGCCTCATCGCGAATTTGCTGAATCAGGTGCAGCGCCGGGGAATCGCCCTTCAGGGTGAACTCATGGGCCGCATCATTGAGGTACAGGGTTTCAAAGCCAGCCTTGCGGGTCGTGCCCTTGGCCACGCCGAGCAGAATCAGGTCAGGCACCGCCAGCTCATTAAGCACGTCACGCGCCATGGACAACTGCCCCTTGCCGCCGTCCACCAGCAAAATATCGGGCAACTTGCCTTCACCGTCCTTCAGTTTGCTGAAGCGCCGGGTCAGGGCCTGGTGCATCGCCGCATAGTCATCGCCCGCGGTGACGCCCTCAATGTTGTAACGCCGGTAGTCGGCCTTGATCGGCCCCTCCGGCCCGAACACCACGCAGGACGCCACCGTGGCCTCGCCGCTGGAGTGGCTGATGTCATAGCACTCCAGGCGCTGGGGCGGCTCGTCGAGGTTGAGCACCTGGGCCAATGCGTCAAACCGTGCAGCCACATGCTGGCGATTGGCAAGGCGTGCGCCCAAGGCCTGCTCGGCGTTGGTCACCGCCAGTTGCTGCCAGCGGGCGCGAGTGCCGCGCACGCGATGGCTGATGTCCAGCTCACGACCGCGCAAGGCATGAATCGCCTCGATCAGCGCGGGAAAGTCCTCGTGCACCACGTTGACGATCAGCTCGCTCGGCAGGTCGCGCTCAGGGCTGCTGACGTAGTACTGGCCCAGGAATGCCGCCATGACATCGGCCACTTCTTCGTCAATTCCGGTCTGCGGGAAGAAATTTTTGCTGCCCAACACCCGCCCGCCGCGCACGCTGATGAGGTGCACACAGGCGCCGCCCGGGTTGACGAAGGCCGCGATGACATCAACGTCGCCGCTGCCCCCCTCCATGCTCTGTTGGTCCTGCACGCGGCGCAGCAGGGAAATCTGGTCGCGAAGCTCTGCGGCGCGCTCGAAATCCAGGATGCTGGCGGCCTGTTCCATGGCGCCGGACAACTCATCGGCCAGCGCATTGCTGCGCCCCTCAAGAAACATCACTGAATGGCGCACATCTTCGGCGTACTCCTGCGGCTCGACCAGGCCCACGCACGGGGCTTTGCAGCGTTTGATCTGGTATTGCAGGCACGGGCGGTTGCGGTTCTTGTAAAAGCTGTCTTCGCACTGGCGCACAAAAAAGGCTTTTTGCAACAGGCTCAGGCTCTCGCGTATCGCGCCAGCACTGGGATAGGGCCCAAAGTACTTGCCCTTCTGCTTTTTGGCGCCGCGATGGATGCTCAGGCGCGGGAATTCCCCGTCGGACAAAAACACGTACGGGTAAGACTTGTCGTCACGCAGCAGGATGTTATACGGCGGCCGCCATTCCTTGATCAGCGTCTGCTCAAGCAGCAGCGCCTCGGTTTCGTTGGCGGTGATGGTGGTTTCCACCTGGGCGATACGCCCCACCAACGCAGCGGTTTTGGGCGCAAGGCCCGTCTTGCGAAAGTAACTCGCCAGGCGGTTTTTCAGGTTCTTGGCTTTACCCACGTAGAGCAGGCGCGCATCGCTGTCGAACATGCGATACACACCGGGGCGGCCACTGCAGGTAGAAAGGAAAGCACTTGGATCAAACGGAGTCGTCATTTCAGGCGCTGGCGTCCACCATGCCGTGGCGCACCGCCAGCAGGGTCAACTCGACGTCGCTGCTGATCGCAAGCTTCTCGAAAATACGGTAGCGGTAGGTGTTCACGGTCTTGGGCGACAGGCACAGCTTGTCCGAAATCGTCTGCACCTTCTGGCAGCCGACAATCATCAGCGCGATCTGGATTTCCCGCTCCGACAGCGCGTCGAACGGCGACTCGCTGGTCGGCTGGAACGATTTGATCGCCAATTGCTGGGCAATCTGCGGGCTGATGTAGCGCTGTCCCGCAAACACCAGGCGAATGGCCTGGACCATTTCCGACAGCCCCGCCCCTTTGGTGAGATAGCCCGCCGCCCCTGCTTGCAACAGGCGCGTCGGAAACGGATCTTCCTCGCAGGCGGTGACCGCGACAACCTTGATATCCGGATGGCTGCGCAACAGTTTGGTGGTGGCGCCAAGACCGCCGATTCCGGGCATCTTGACGTCCATCAGCACCACATCGGGCTTCAATTCCCGAGCCTTGATCAGGGACTCTTCCCCCGATTCGGCCTGGCCGACTACTTGCAGGCCATCGATGTCAGCCAGCATTCGTGTAATGCCTGTACGAACGAGATCATGGTCATCGACTACTAGCACCCTAATCAAGCAGACACCTCGCGATATGGTCTTTTCAGGTTGCTGGACACCTTAGCAAAAAAGCGGCGCACAGACCTAGCTGGAAGCGTCATATATATAGTGTTTCCCCGCACAAACCGCCGCTCGCGAGCAGCAGACCGCTCTATTTCCTGCGTAAAGGGTCAGAAAAACCTACAACACGTACAGAAGATCCGGACCTGTCTCACCCCTAAAAACAGCGTTAATCGCCGTGCCGCACATTCAGTTCCATGCGCCAGAAGCCCTCTTCTTCCCCCACAATGCTCAGGCCATGACGTTGATACAGCCTTCTGGCCGGGTTGGTCTTGAACACGGTCAACCGCAAAAGCCCCAAACCCAACGCCCGCGCTTTGAGCACCATGAGCTGCAATGCCCACCCACCCGCACCTTGGCGGCGATACGCCTCCAGCAGATGTAACTCGCGAATATACAGCGCGTTCTCATCCACACTCAGACTGATGAACCCCAGCACCGTTTCATCGCGGCAGATCAGCCAGTTCTCGCGCCCACCCCACGCCATGTCGAAGCCCTCGTCGGACCAGACCAGGTCGTACTGCCGGTAATAGTTGCCCATCGCCTGATGCGTCAGCGTGCGGGCGAATGCCAGGTGCTTGCGAGTTGCGGGCTGGAGTTGAAACGCCATGGTTACGTCAAACCTCTGTCACTTCGCCGCGCCAATTGCCTTGCGTATCACGACGGGCAATCACCAACCTGTCGCCCGTACCCGGCGCTTGCGCGATCAGATGCCCGTCGGCGCCCCAGATCGCGCTGCGCCCCGCGGGGATAATGCACGCAGCATATCCACCCACCGACCATAGCCGTAAGCCCCCCAGGGCCATAGAAATTACTGATTGAATCCCACCGCGTGCCTCTAGTAAGCTCACCCCCATCATTTGGAGACACACCATGTTGCAACTCACCCTCACTCAGGTTTGCCCCTCGATCCGCGCCAAGCGCTCGGTGATGGCTGCCCGTGTGAACGGTTTGGCTGCACTGGTCAGCTTTTATTTTGGGTATTGGTTTAGCCACTGGCGCGCCTGATACCTGAAATTCGGCGCCCACTACTCGAGGGGACGCCACCAGAGAAATCTAACCCCCGGTCGGCTCCCCGACCGGGGGTTTTGTTTTTTCAGGCCCCTGCCATTTTTGGAACACTTAAAAGGAATCGCGACATGAACTACACCGCCTATTACCGCTACTGCACCTCCACCGCCTGGCGATTTACCAAGCTCCGTTCGGGACAGCCTGCCGCCTCCGATCGGTCACCTATTGGTGGCAAGCCAACACACGTAGCCAATCCGACCAATTGTCGAACACCCCAGTAGGCCGAGCCTGCGGGAATCGCCCGCCGCTCGCCCAGGAAGCCTTGCATATGAACTCCTCTGTCGCCGCTCTGCCTGTATCCGCCCTGACCAGCGCCAACGAAGCCCTGACCCAGCGCCTGCCCAGCGCCCTTGAGCTCAAGCACCAGTTGCCGCTCAGCCCGTTCCTCAACGAACAGATCCGCACCCATCGCCAGGCCGTGCGCGCCATCCTTAATGGCGAAGATTCACGCCTGCTGGTCATCGTGGGCCCCTGCTCGATCCACGACCCCATATCTGCGATGGAATACGCGCGCAATCTCAAAAAGCTCGCCACAGAAGTCAGCGACCAGATGCTGCTGGTGATTCGCGCCTACGTCGAAAAACCGCGCACCACCGTCGGCTGGAAAGGCCTGGCCTACGATCCGCACCTCGATGGCAGCGACGACATGGCCGCGGGCCTTACCCTGTCCCGGGAACTGATGCGCGAAATGCTGCGCCTGGGCCTGCCGGTTGCCACCGAATTGCTGCAGCCCATGGCCGCCGGGTACTTCGATGACCTGCTGAGCTGGGTGGCCATTGGCGCACGCACCACCGAATCGCAGATCCACCGTGAAATGGCCAGCGGCCTGAGCATGCCCGTGGGCTTCAAGAACGGCACCGACGGCGGCGTCGGCATCGCCTGCGACGCGATGCGCTCGGCCGAGCACCCGCACCGCCACTTCGGCGTCGACAGCCAGGGCCACCCGGCGATCATCCAGACCTCGGGCAACCCCGACACCCACCTGGTACTGCGTGGCGGCCATCGCGGGCCGAACTACGATCGCCAGAGTGTGGCGCAGGTCAAGCAAGACCTGGCCAAATCCCGCGTGGCGGCGCGGATCATGGTCGATTGCAGCCATGCCAACAGCGGCAAAGACCCGCTGCGCCAGCCAGCGGTGTTCAACGACGTACTGGAGCAGCGCTTGCAGGGCGACACATCGTTGGTGGGCATGATGATCGAAAGCCATCTGTTCGAAGGTTGCCAGCCATTGAGCGCGTCGATGCGCTACGGCGTGTCGGTGACCGACGGGTGCCTGGGCTGGAACGGCACCGAGCACCTGTTGCGCAGCGCCGCCGAAAAGCTGCGCGCCAGAGGTTAAACGCCAGGGCCGTGCCGGAACGTTTGATTCAGGCCGGCAGTTGAAAGCGCTGGCGGCCGCCGGCCAGCAAGCCATCCATCCAGGCTTCGGCGATCTGGATGGCTTGCTGGGGCGTGAACGTGTCAGGGTTGAGCCCCAACTCCAGCCACAATCCGTCCAGCAGCGCACTCAGGCCGATGGCCGCAAGGCGTGCGTCAAACCGCTCCCAACCTTCTTGCCCGGCCATGTCCATCAACACCGAACGCATGAGGGCGCGGTACTCGTCGTAGAAATATTCATGCGCCTGGCTGATAGCCGGGGCAGTCTTCACCGCGCCCCAAAAGGCCAGCCATGCATCCAACAGCTGCGGGTCAAGCAAGGCGGGGGAAAAAGAGCCCTGGAGAAAAGCCGACAACTGCGCTCGCGGGCTTGGCGGCGCGTTGGCCATGGCGTCACGCAACAGGTCCATCACCTGGAGGGTAACGGACCGATAGGCTTGCGCCACCAATTCATCCTTGCCCGAATAGTGGTGGCTGATCAGCCCCAGCGACACGCCCGCCTCGGCGCTGATCCTACGGATCGACGTCCCCTGGAAACCATGGCGCGTGAGGCAGACCAGCGTTGCGCGGACCAGATTGGCCTTGCGCGACTGCGGCTCCATTCGGGAGAAACGGGATTCCTGGTTCATGATGGGAGTTCCTTCGGTTGAGTCGGCCGCACGACTCTACAGCAGTCCCGGTAGCCCGGCGATCTCCGATCCGGCGGGCAGAATCACACCGGCGTCGGAACACGGCCAAAGCCTCAAGCGCCTGCGCTTGAGGCCTGTGCATCGTCAGTCAAACTTCCAGTTCAAACCTACGCGCAACATTTGCCCGTCGTTCTTGAACTTGGAGTCGTAGCCCGTGCCAGCACCGCCGCTGCCCGGAATAACCGCCACGTTGAGCTTGTCTTCGCCCAGGTCGTAGTAAAGGTATTCGGTCTTGAACGAGAGGTTTTTGGTGATGGACTGTTCGATGCCCGCGCCCACGGTGTAGCCCATTTTGAAGTGGCTTTGGTCGCCACTGAACTGGGTGTTGCCGGTAGGGCCGAACATGTCGACGCTCTGGCTGGTTTCGCCATACGCCAGACCCGCGGTGCCGTAGATCAGCGTGTGGTCAAAGGCATAGCCAAAACGGCCACGCAGCGTACCGAGGTATTTGATCTTCGATTCAAACTTGTTGTTCAGCGCCAGGCGGGTGTTCAACTGCGCGGTGCCGATGTTGCGGCTGTCTTGCAGGTCGGTGTGGGAGATGTCGGCCTCGACGCCCGCCACCCATTGGCCGAACTGATAGTTGTAGCCAATTTGCGCGCCACCGATAAAGCCGTTGCGATCCAGGTCCACCCGGCCCGGACGCGCGCCGCCATTGATGTTCGCAATGTTCGGCGCGGCCTGGCCTTTGGTGTTGACGTCGCCATCGCCCCCAAAACCATAGCCTGCGTTCAAGCCGCCATAAAAACCGGTCCAGTCGGTAGGGCCGTTGTCAGCCGCCTGGGCGCCTGCCGAAGCCACCAGTGTGATTGCCGTAACGGCGAGTAAACGAGTGATCATGTAAAGCTCCTGTCGTTATTGGTTGATACACGAACACGGCTTCGCCGCACGCCGATGGCAACCGGCATGGGGCGTAACAGCGTGCGTGAGGGTGCTACAACCGGGTCGAGCGACCCGGGGTGAATCGGTTGAATTTATTGGCCAAGGAAGCGGTAGTCGGCGCGGTATGGCTCCACGTGCATGTCACCTTCACGTTCGCAACTGCCGCTGTATACGCCGCCTTCAGTGTGCAGCCGCTGCACGGCCACCACGCGCGACAAACCGCCCGTGCCCTGGTGCGACACCACGTCCAGGCGCAACAACGCGATATCGCGAGGCGTTGCCCCCGGCACCTGTGCCGACACCTTGCCGACGACACTACTGCGGTCATCCAACTGCCAGGTAGGCCCTGCAAAATGGCGTCCGACCGTCTTGCCATTGACCATTAAAGTCGCCAGCGGCTCACGAAACTGCCAGGTCAGCTGGCCGTTGCTGTCCTTGGCGCAGTTGTAAATCTGCACACCTTCGGCGCGCGCCGTCAGCAGCAGGGTCTTGGCCTCGCCGCTCAACGGGTCGTCGGGCAAGTCTTGCGCTTGGGCGCGTTGGGCGTCGATGGCGCACACCACCAGAATAATCATGCCCACCACTTGCAATACCAGCAGCACCAGGCGATTACGGCGAGCCACAACGTCAGGATCGGTGCCGTTCATTGCTCGCCTGCCAGGAAAAGTTTTAAGGAAAGTCTGTCCAATCATGTCGGGATCCGCCGGTGTTCAATCACAAGAAGCTGTGAGCGTCTGCAGGATGAACAACCCGCCCGACGGTTTTATTCCCGACTTTTTTCAAACCTGGAAAAACTCGCCAACCCTTGATTCGACGCCCCTGGCAAAGGCGCTTGAACCACGCGAAACCATACGAAGAACACCCGGCAACGGCGCTTTATTCCATGATTTTGCTCAATGGGATCCGCCGAAAACCATGGACAAAATTGTCTTCTTTGCACGCCCGTCCAGCAGGTAGCCTTCGACCCTGCGAGCCTTGCGCACGCGTGACTACCGACAGCAAGGCAGCATCGGTCCCAGACCTCCAAACTGTTTATCAGTGGCACCCACGTGAAGAAACTTTCGATAGTCCTGTTACTTGCCGGGATGCTCCAATTGCCCCTGGCCACGGCGGCCTCGAACAACCTTGCGGTGATTTCCTACGCGGAAAAATCCCTGCACCTGATTCGAGCCACAACGCTGTACACCATTGGTGCCGGCACCCACTTGCAGGGCGGCGACATCCTGCAAACAGGCGCCTCGAGCGCCCAGATTGAAGGCCTGGCGCCAGCGATCCTGGCGCTGGGGCCGGACACGCGCATCCTGATCGCCACCAATAGCAAGGCGGTGCAAATCAATTTGCTCAGTGGCTGGTTGAAACTGCAACCGCTGGCGACAAAGTCCAGCGCCAGCCTGGCGGTCAACGCCGCAGGCCTGGCCTTTAACGTGACCGACAGCGCCAGCGTGCTTCACGTCGGCACGCGCCAGACCGAGATGTTCGTCGAAGACGGCAGCCAATCCGTGACCGAACTGGACACCCGAGGCAAGCCCGGCCGCACCCTCACCCTGGGCCGTGAAGACTTCGCGCAACACCAGGGCGACGCCCCGCTGAAGAACGTCGGCCGCCCGGAGCAAGCGTTTGTCGACGCCCTGCCCCGGCCTTTCCTGGACCCTTTGGTGCCGCTGGCCAAAAAGATCCCCGCCGAACCGGCCTTGAAAAAGGAACGCGAGGTCAACTACGACGACATCGCACCGTGGGTCGTCAGCCCGCTGAACCTGAGCCAGCAGATGCTCGCCAGCCGTTTTGCCCCGCGCCTCAGCGACCCGGCGTTCCGCCAGGCCGTGAAGGTCAACCGCGGTGGCGTGCTGGAATGGGAGCTTGAACTGCTGCGCCTGGAACGCCGGAAAAACCCGCATTGATGCGCTTGTCGCTTAACCTCGTCAGCCCCCAAGAGTCCTTATGAAACTGTCGCTCGCCGTAAAATTCAACGTGGTGTTTCTGGTGGTGTTTGTGGTCGGATTCATCGCCACCAGCCTCGCCACCAACTACATGCTGCAACAGAGTGCGCGCCGGGAAACCCTGGAAACCGCACGCCTGCTGATGCGCTCCGCCACTGCTGCCAGCACCTACACGGCCGAGCAAATCGTGCCGCTGTTGCAGAACCGCCTGAAATTCCAGTTCCTGCCGCAGTCCGTGCCGGACTTCGCTGCCATCTCGCACTTGCAGGAACTGCTCAAGTCCTACCCCGACTATGCCTACAAGGAAGCCACCCTCAATCCCACCAACCCACGGGACTTGGCCAACGACTGGGAAAAGGACCTGATCAACAACCTGCGCAACCAGCCGACCGCCGATGAGCTGGTGGGCGAACGCGTCGACAAAAGCGGCCCGGCTCTCTACATCGCGCGGCCGATCCAGATCAAGGACCCGGCGTGCCTGGCTTGCCACAGCACCCCGGACGCGGCGCCCAAAACCATGGTCGACATCTACGGTGCCACCAACGGCTTTGGCTGGAAGCTCAACGACACCATCGGCGCGCAGCTGGTGTCGGTGCCCCTGGCCCTGCCCCTGCAACGGGCCAGCAGCATGCTGCACAGCTACATGCTGTCGATGCTGGGGATTTTTGCCGTGTTGTTCGTCGCCCTGAACGTGGCCGTGCACCTGTTCGTCACCCGCCGCCTGCGTCAGATGTCGGCGCTGGCCGACCGGGTCAGCCTGGGTGAAACCGACGTGCCGCCCCTGGACATTCGCGGCAACGATGAACTGGCGCGCCTTGGCCAATCCTTTGGCCGCATGCGCACCAGCCTGGTCAGCGCCATGAAGATGCTCGAGGAATAGGTGGGCCGTCATGCTTGAACAACTCGGCAAATACCGCATCGACAGCGTGCTCGGCAAGGGTGCCATGGGCACCGTGTACAAGGCGTTCGACCCGTTCATTGCGCGCACCGTGGCGCTCAAGACCATCCGCAAGGAACTGTTCGGCGACAGCCATCACGTCGAGCTGGTCAGCCGCTTCAAGAACGAAGCCCAGGCTGCCGGTCGGTTGATGCACCCCAATATCGTCGCGGTGTACGACTACGGCGAAGACGAAGGCTCGGCGTACATCGCCATGGAGTTCGTCGAAGGCACGCCGCTCAACACCCTGCTGGCCACCCCGCAGCCACGGGACCTGAACCGCAGCCTGGGCTGGATGCGCCAGCTGTTGCAGGCCCTGGACTATGCGCACTCCAAAGGCGTGGTGCACCGCGATATCAAGCCGGCCAACCTGCTGATCACCGCCGACGCCCAGGTCAAGGTCACCGACTTCGGCGTGGCCCGCCTGGACTCCTCGACCCTGACCCAGACCGGTTCGATGATCGGCACGCCCAGCTACATGTCGCCCGAGCAGTTTTGCGGCGAGTTGATCGACGGGCGCTCCGACGTGTTCTCCGCCGGTATCGTGCTGTACCAGTTGTTGACAGGCGAACGGCCGTTTTCCGGTTCGGCGACGATGGTCATGCAACAGATCCTGAACCAGACCCCGGTGCCGCCGTCGAGCCTCAACCTCACGCTGGACCCGGCCCTGGACAACGTGATCGAACGCGCCCTGGCCAAGCGTCCGAGTGAACGCTATGCCTCGGCGCGCGCGTTTCTGGAAGACCTGGAAGCGCTGGTCACCACGACCACCACCGGCAGTTGGGTCGCCAGCGACATCGACGATGACCGCACCGTGCTGCTGCGCCCCAACCAGACCTTCGCCAGCGGCCTGCAACCGCCGCCTGCCCATAGCTCCGCCACCACCTCGGCCATCACCGAAACGGTGGACACCCTGACGCCCTGGAAGCTTGCGGTGATGCCGCAGCTGGAGTCGCTGCTGTCCCATCAGATCGGCCCGCTGGCGCGCTTTCTGGTGCGCAAGAGCCTGACGTCAGCCGACGACTTTGACGCCGTTTGCGCCTCGCTGCTGCCGCACATCCCCTCCGAGCGCGGCCGCGAACAATTCACCAGCGCCAGCCAGTCGTTGTTTCAAAGCCTGGCCCCGCACACCTCGGTGACACAGACCGTCAGCGAACCGACTGCAATCACACAGGCCGCGCCCGCCACACACATCACCCAAGCCGCCGCGGCCACCCAACTGACGCACGCGGCCCCGCCCGCCGAGCCTGAACTGGATGCGGCCTTTACCGAGATGGCCGAGCGTCGGCTGACGGTATTCATCGGCCCTATCGCCCGCATCGTGGTCAGCCGCGCCGCGCGCAGCACTTCATTGCGTCAGCCGTTTCTGCAAAAGCTGACCGAACATATCGAGAGCGAGGCGCAGCGCCTGGCATTTCTCCACAGTTTCGAGCCCAATTCATGACCGATTCTTCGCTGAGCGCCCGCGGGCCACACTGTCTGGCCACGGCGCTTGCCCACGGGCTGAGCGATGTCGGCCAAGTGCGCGAAAGTAATGAAGACAACTTTCTGGCCGCCGCCGACCTGGGCCTGCTCGCCGTCGCCGACGGCATGGGCGGGCACGAGGCCGGTGCGCTGGCCAGTGCCGAAACGCTGATCCGCCTGCGCGACTACCTCTACGCCAACCCGCTCAACCTGGTCACACCGTGCAACGACCCGGACGCCACCTGGTCAGACCCGCACATGCAGGCGATCGGCGTGCTGCACAACGCCATCGACCATGCCAACCGCTGCATCTACGACCTGAACGTGGCGCGCAAAATGAGCGAAGGCAGCGGCATGGGCACCACGCTCACCGGCCTCTGGCGCCCTGACGAAGAGGGGCCACTGCTGGTGTTTCATGTGGGCGACAGCCGCTTGTACCGCTACCGGGACGGCGAACTGGCCCTGCTCACCCGTGACCAGACCTGGTATCAACAGGCACTGGAGGCGGGCAAGGTGGACCGGCTCCCGGCGCGCAACCTGTTGCTGCAAGCCATTGGGCCTGCGCCGCTGGTGGAGCCGCAAATTCGTGCACTGGCGGTGCTGCCCGGGGATGTGTTGATGCTGTGCAGCGACGGCCTGCATGGTTGCGTGCCGCACCAGGAAATGACCGCCGTGCTGGCCGCCACCCGCCGCGCCACCCTGGCCACCGCGTGTGAACGCCTGGTGGACCTCACCCGCGAGTATGCCGGGCGTGACAATGTGACGGTGTTGCTGGCCTGGTGCGATCGCTGAAAGCGCGCCCGCAGCGGGAGCACTCGTGATTTTTGGTAAAGAGTCCTTTTCGGGCCCGGCGGTTTTTCCAGGGGAACGATGGGCAGATACTCGACTCCATTCTTCACACCCACTCCAGGAGTTACCCCATGTCTATTCCCGCCTTTGGCCTTGGCACCTTTCGCTTGCAAGGCCAGGTTGTCATCGATTCCGTGCGCACTGGCCTCGAACTGGGTTACCGCGTGATCGACACTGCGCAAATCTACGAAAACGAAGCGGATGTCGGCCAAGCCATTGCCGACAGCGGCGTGCCACGCGAGGACTTGTTCATCACCAGCAAGATCTGGGTGTCCAACTTCGCCGAGGGCCAGTTGATTCCCAGCCTCAAGGAAAGCCTGCGCAAGCTCAAGACTGACTACCTCGACCTCACCCTGATCCACTGGCCCTCGCCGCAAGACCAGGTGCCGGTCGCCGAGTTCATGGGCCAGTTGCTGGAAGCCAAGCGCCTGGGCCTGACTCGCCAGATCGGCGTGTCCAACTTCACCGTCGAGCTGATGAAACAGGCCATTGCTGCCGTGGGCGCCGAGCACATCGCCACCAACCAGGTCGAACTGCACCCTTACCTGCAAAACCGTACGGTGGCGGCGTTCGCGAAGGCTCAGAGCATCCAGGTCACGTCCTACATGACCCTGGCCTACGGCGAGGTATTGAAAGACCCGGTGCTGCTACAGATCGCCGAACGCCATCAGGTCACACCTGCGCAAGTGGCCCTGGCCTGGGCGATGCAGCTGGGTTACGCGGTCATTCCCTCCTCTACCCGGCGCAGCAACCTGCAAAGCAACCTCAAGGCCCAGGACCTGACCCTGAGCGACGCCGACATGGCCCAGATCGCAAGCCTGGACCGTGGTCATCGCCTCACCAGCCCCAAGAACCTGGCGCCACAGTGGGACTAAACCACCGGGCTGCGGGACAACTCCCGCAACCACGGCAATACCCGCAACCCCTCGAAGGGTGACGGCGGGTCGATGATGTCCATGAAGTGTTCCAGGTTGATGCTGTCCACCGCCCCCGGCAAACGCACCAGCACGGCCGGGTTGGCGGCGGCGGGCGCGCCCACGTCGCGGTCGTCGTAGACCAGCACATGGCGCGCCTGGAATACCGGCGCGTCGCCGCCCGGGGTCAACAGCCCCGCGTTGACGATCAACACATCAAAGGGTTCGGCCGGGATGGCCATGAGGATCAACACTTCTTCCAGGGTTTGCACCGGGATCACCCGGTAGTACCCCAGGTGGTTGAGCATTTTTTCGATATACAAACGCTGCAGGTGCTGTTCATCGGCGATCAGGATGGTCAGTGCTTTGTTGGGCATGGCGAATCCCCGCGCTCTTTCAATAAGGAGCCGCCCATTGTCCAGACATATCCCGAAGACAAAATCAGCGTTGTTCCACCTTCATGCAGGAAGATTCCTAAATCTACCGAGCGGCACTATTCGTCCGTCAAGGCTGATTGCAATAACTCCCCAGGCTCTGAAGCAACGCATCGATAGCCTGTTGCACGCCCTCGACCGCTGAACCCAGCGCGACCGGGTCCTGCTGTTCGCAGGCGGTTTCCAGCGTTTCACAGCACTGCACCAACACCTGCGCCTTGACCATGCGGGCGCCCCCCTTGGCCCGGTGTGCCAGGTTGTGCAGGCCGGCAAAATCGGTTTGTTGCAGCAAGTGGGGAAACAGCACGCGATCGGCCTGCAAGCTCTCGAGCAGCGCGGCCAGCAGTTCCTTGACCGCCTCGGTATCGGCGCCGGTCACCTTGACCAAATGGCTCAAGTCCACCCCCGCAATCAACCCCGGCTCATCGCTGGCAACGCTGCAAGGCGTGGTTGTGCGCGAGGCCAGCGCGGCTTGCAGGTCCTCAAGCCCCGTGGGTTTGAACAGGCAGCCGTCCATACCCGCCAGGCGGCAGCGTTGGGTCTCTTCGGGTTGGGCGTTGGCGGTAAACCCGAGCACCAGACACGGCACCAGGCCGCGTTCACGCTCTTGGGTGCGAATGTCGCGGGCCAATTGATAACCGTCCTTGAACGGCATGTTGCAGTCGGTGATCACCCCGTCGAAACGGCCAGACAACCACCGCTCGAAACCTTCGACCCCATCTTCGGCGGTCGTAATGTGATGCCCCAGAAAACTCAGCTGCCGGGCAAGCAGCAAACGGTTGGCCAGGTAGTCGTCCACTACCAGGATATTCAGCGCATGACTCGGCGCCGTCTCCAGCACCACGGGCAAGGCGGTGGCAGGGGCCACAGGCGCTAGGGCCAACACCAGGCTCATCTCCACCCGTGTGCCCTGCCCCAACACGCTGCTCAAGTGCAATTGCCCGCCCATCATCTCGCACAGGTGACGGCTGATGACCAACCCCAACCCCGACCCGCTGCGCGCCGATTGCTCGGTGTTGCTGCCCTGGATAAACGGGTTGAACAAGCGCAATTGATCGTCGGCACTGATCCCGATGCCCGTGTCCTGCACCCACAACTGCAGGTGCAAGCCGTCATCCTCTAGCGTGGCACGGGCAGCCAGTTGCACCTGGCCTTTGGCCGTGAACTTGATGGCATTGCTCAGCACGTTAGACACCACCTGCTTGAAACGCAGGGGGTCGATCATCACCGCGCGATCGATCAACAGGTCCAGCTCCACCTGCAACGCCAAGCCTTTGTCCCGTGCCAGCCCTTCAAAGACCCGTGCAACCGACTTCAGCAGCGGGTGCAGGTTCGACGGCTCCAGGGTCAAGGACAGATGACCGGACTCGATACGCGCAATGTCGAGAATGTCGCCGATCAACTCCAGCATGCTGCGCGACGCCACCGAGGCCACCTCTAGGGCGTCCCGATCGGCGCGGCCCTGCTCGGCGTTTTTCAGCGCCAGCTCGATCATGCCGATCACCGCGTTCATCGGCGTGCGGATCTCATGGCTCATGGTCGCCAAAAACGTGGTCTTGGCCCGGTTGGCCGCGTCGGCGTCCTCCTTGGCTTCCTGCAACTGGCCGAGCAGGCGCTGGCGCTCGCTCACGTCCACCCAGCCGGCGATCATGCCCACCACCTGATCGTCGCCATCGCGGTACGGCAACATCCATTGATAAATGGTCAGCACCCCGCCGCCCGGCAACTTGAGCACGCGGTCATGCACCTGTGGCTCGCCGCGCGCCATCAGACGCAAATAGTCCTCGTGAAACGAGCGGGCCTGCGGCGGGTTGCCGGTGTCGGTTTCTACCACGGTCTTGCCAATCACCTCGTCGAGCTTGAAGCCGAACACATCCAGGTAAGCGTTGTTGCACGCCATCAACCGGCCCCGGCGGTCGCGCACGTAAATCGGGTGGGGCGTGCCGTCGATCAATACGCTCATGAAGCGCATCTGGTCGCTCAGCGCACGCTCGGCCTGGGCCCGCTTGCGAATCAGGCGGCGCAGGTAAAACGCCCAGCCCAGGGTGATCAGCAACAGCAGCGCCGCCAGGCTGAAGCCTTGGATGATCGCCGTGCGGTGGCGCGCCCAGTAGCTGTTCTGGATCAGCACTTCGCTGCGCCAGTGGTTGGTCAACTCGTCCATTTCCTGCGGGGTGATGGCCAGCAGCGCTTTTTCCAGGATCGAATACAACTCCAACTGGCTGCGGTTCACGCCAAAAGTGACGCGGGCAGGTTCGGTGCCGACGGTGCTGGTGACCCGCAGGCGGTCACGGTATTGGCGGGCGATCATGTAACGCGCACTGATCAACGAATTGATCGCCGCCTCGGCGCCGCCATCGGCCACCAGTGCCAGGGCCTGTTCGGGGTTGTCCACGTCGATGCACTCGATGCCGGGGTATTCCTCGGTGATCCGCTCACGCAAGGTGTTGCCGCCGATAATGGCCAGGCGCTTGCCGCGCAGGTCTTCAAGGGTAATCGGGTTGCCGGGCTCATTGCGCGTGACCAACACGTAGGGGTTGTTCAGGTAGGGCCGGGTGAAGCGCAGCTTGTCCGCCCGCTCGATGCTGGGGGTGACCACAGCCAGCAGGTCGACGCGCCCTGCGCTCACGTCGTCGACTTGCCGGGGCAACGAACTGCCGCGCACCACGTCGAACTTCAAGCCGGTGCGCAGGCTGATACGGGTCAGCACGTCTGCACTCAAACCGGCGAATTGGTCGTGTTCGTCGAAAAAAGACAGCGGCAGGAATTTATCGAGCACCGCCACCCGGACCTTTGGGTGGCGCGCCATCCAGCGCTGCTCACTGGCACTGAGGCGCAACGGCTCCGAACCCAGAAAGCCCAGGTTGCCAGCGCTCCAGCGGCGCAGGATTTCCATCTGTTCATCGGCGGGAATCACCGCCAACGCCGCATTGAGGATGTGCAGCAGGCGGCTGTTGTCACGGGTCACGGCAAAGCCGAACGGGTTGGCTTCCAGCGCCGAATACTCGGCCATTCGCACATTGTTGAAGTGGTTTTTATTGATCAGGTAGTTGGCACTGATGGCATCGCCCAGGTACACATCCGCCTGGCCGAAAGCCACGGCGCCGAGGGCCTCCAGGGTCGAGGGAAACACCTGCAGTTGGGCGTTGGGGTAAAACGCCTGGACCATGGCGGGCGGCAGGTAGTGGTACAGCATGGCCAGGCGCTTGCCGGCCAGTTCGTCGCTCAACGCCTGACTGTCACCGGCGCGGGTCACCAGGGTGGGCTGGTCGTTGGCATAGGAGCGCGACAGCACCAACTGCTTGTCCGCCGCTTCATAGCCGTTGGCGGAACCGAGCAGGTCCACTTCACCGCGCTTGAGCGCCGCGATCACCTCGTCCCGGTTGTCGTAGCGCTGCACCTGCACCAGCACATTCAGGACCTGGCCGACCAGTGCCGCGTAGTCGGCGGTGATCCCTTCCATCTGGTCGTTGTCGTTGGTCAGGTCGAAGGGGGCATAGTCCGGCGCAGAAACCCCCATCACCAGGTGACGGCGTTCGCGCAACCAGCGCCAGTCGTCGGCCTGCAGGTGCGCCGTCACCCCCTCGAGGCTGGAGTGCCCCAGCACCTGCACGGCACGCGGCTCACCCCACGCGGGCAGGCACACCAGACTGGCCAGCGCCACAGCACTGAGGCACATCGCCCGGAACCTGGTCATTTCAGATCAGGTGGTTGCGCTGCGCGAACTTGGACAAGTGCACCACCGACGACATGCGCAACTTCTCCTTGAGGCGAGTCTTGTAGGTGCTGATGGTTTTGTGGCTGAGCAGCATGTCTTCGGCGATCTGTTTGTTGCTAAGGCCAATCGCCAGTTTTTGCAACACGGTCAGCTCACGGTCAGACAAGCCTTCGACCAACTGGATTTCGGTGGTTTGCAAGTCATCCCGGCGTACCGAGCTGGTGGGCAGGCTGGGGAAACAGCTGTAGTTGGACATGACCGCCTTGATGGCTTTTTGCAGTTCGTCCAGCTCGCCGGTCTTGGCCACAAACCCCATCGCCCCGGCGCGCATGCAGCGCGTCGAGAAAAACACTGCCAGGTAAGACGTCAGCACCAGGATCTTGCACGGCAAACCCAACGCCTTGATGCGGCTGATCACTTCCAGGCCGCCGAGCTTGGGCATGGCCAGGTCGAGAATAATCAGCTCCGGGCGCTCTTCCCGGGCCACCTGCATGGCATCGGCCCCGTTTCCGGCCTCATAGATGGTATTGAAGCCTTCCTGCTTCAACAGAAACTTCACGGTTGCGCGGATAAACGGATGGTCATCCACAATTAACGCTTTGCTCATAAGACTCCCCCTGGGAGAACAAATACCCTTGCACATCAGACGGGTCCTATCTACCTGTGAGAAATGACAGTTCCGACAAACGGTTCTGCACACCTCCGGCCGATAGCCCCTTCACTTGAAAACACGGTCACCACGTGAAGCAGCACCTGCAATCCTGCCGAGGCGCAAGCGCGCAACATTAGCAACGGAATGACGTTTCATCTGAAGGGGTAGTCCCAGACCTATGTAGGATTTTTCCTCAGTGCAAGCATAGTCGGGGGAATTGCCGTACAACCTACTCGGTCGTACTGGGGCTCCAGAAAGCCTGGACCACCAGGCTGGAATGGGAAATACGCGCCACCAGGGCGTCCAACTCGTCACCGTCCACCGAGGTCACGGCCAGGGTGGCCTCGATTTCCACTTCCTCGGTGCCGAACGGGCGCACGTCCACGTCGCTGGCCGGGTAGTTGCAGCGCGCAAGCTCTGCTTCCAGCAACGCCAGCACGGCCTTTTGCTGGGTGCGACGGGCAATCACGTAGAGGATGTTGGTGACCTCGGCCGACACCACATCCAAAGGCTGGCGGTTGATGTTGTTGACGATGGGCCGCAGCAGCGTGTTGGCCGCCAGGATAAACAGCGTGCCCAGCGTGGCTTCCAGAATGAGGTCCGCCCCGGCACACGCCCCCACCGCCGCCGACGCCCACAGAGTGGCCGCCGTGTTAAGGCCACGCACATTGCCTTCTTCGCGCATGATCACACCGGCCCCCAGAAAGCCGATGCCCGACACCACATACGCCACCACCCGCACCGCCCCTTCTGCGCCACCGAGGCGGTTGGCCATGTCGACAAAAATCGCCGCCCCCACCGCCACCAGCACGTTAGTGCGCAACCCGGCGGTGCGCTGGCGGTACTGGCGTTCAAAACCGATCAGCCCGCCCAGGATAAAGGCCGCCGACAGGCTGACCAGCGTGTCCACCAGGGAATCGAGGTTGATGTTGTTGATCGCTTGCATGAAACATCTCTCCAAAACGTGAGCGCATACACCGCCCGCCATGCCAGGCATTGCGCGCGGTCGAACATGAATGAGAGGGGATCAGGCAAGCGCCAGAACAGGCTGCTGCCCAGATGCCACTTCTCGCTGTGGGGGCGAGACAACGGCACGGGAAATGCGCGTTATCTTGCCCAGTCAGTGCCGGTAATCAGAACCGGCCGACAACTGTCGCTTGAACAAGTACCCACTGGGGGGCTCCGCTAGTGATGAAAACGGGCGCAGCTTACGCTCCGACTTGAGGAGAGTAAACCGTAGGAAAATTACCGAATGGTGATTAGGACGATTCTTCAGTCCGAGTTCAGAAAGCGCCCCCTGCGCCGAGTGGCGGGACGCGGAGCGTCCCTGGAGGCATTCCCACTCGGAGCGTGGGAACGAGTGGAAGCGGCGCAGGACCCAGATCGTTCCCACGCTCCGCGTGGGAATGCAGCCCGTGACGCT
>NZ_JBSVWN010000031.1:0-67520 GCF_054071325.1 Pseudomonas sp. SDO5215_S409
ACTCGTTCCCACGCTCCGCGTGGGAATGCCTCCGGTGACGCTCCGCGTCACCCGTGCGCAGGACCTGAACCGTGCACCCGCATCGGGACGCAGAGCGTCCCAGGCTGCATTCCCACGCAGAGCGTGGGAACGATCAATCGCTCATCCTCAATATTCACGGCTATTCCATTACGCCCACCGTAACAATCCACCCCCCAGCTTGATTGATCCCCCCGCCCCATCACTCCTAAGGTAGCCCCACGACAGCACACCCCGTGGAGCGACCATGACAACAACACCTTCCCCCGACGCGCGCTGGACGCGGCGGCGTGATGAGAAACAGCGGCGCCTGGCGCAGGTGGCGTCTTTTGCCGAGGGTGCTGTTTTGCCCGGCGAGCGTATCGTCGAAGCCCTGGAAGCGCTGATTCTTCCCGGCGACCGTGTGGTGCTGGAAGGCAACAACCAGAAGCAAGCCGACTTTCTCTCCCGTTCCCTGGCCAAGGCCAACCCGGCCAAGCTTCACGACTTGCACATGATCATGCCCAGCGTCGGCCGCGCCGAGCACCTGGACCTGTTTGAAAAAGGCATCGCGCGCAAGCTGGACTTCTCGTTTGCCGGCACCCAGTCCCTGCGCATCAGCCAGTTGCTGGAAGACGGCCTGCTGGAAATCGGTGCGATTCACACCTACATCGAGCTCTATGCCCGCCTGGTGGTGGACCTGATCCCCAACGTCGTGCTGTCCGCCGGTTTCATGGCCGACCGCGCGGGCAATATCTACACCGGCCCGAGCACCGAAGACACGCCTGCGCTGATTGAACCAGCGGCCTTCAGCGACGGTATCGTGATTGTGCAGGTCAACCAGTTGGTGGACGACGTCAGCGACCTGCCGCGCGTGGACATCCCCGCCAGCTGGGTGGATTTTGTGGTGGTGGCCGACAAACCCTTCTACATCGAACCGCTGTTCACCCGCGACCCGCGCCACATCAAGCCGGTGCACGTGTTGATGGCGATGATGGCCATTCGCGGGATCTACGAAAAACACAACGTCCAGTCGCTGAACCACGGCATCGGGTTCAACACCGCCGCCATCGAACTCATCCTGCCCACCTACGGCGAGTCCTTGGGCCTCAAGGGCAAGATCTGCCGCAACTGGACCCTCAACCCCCACCCCACGCTGATCCCCGCCATCGAAAGCGGCTGGGTAGACAGCGTGCATTGCTTCGGCACGGAGCTGGGCATGGAGCACTACATCGCCGCGCGTCCGGATGTGTTCTTCACCGGCCGCGACGGCTCGATGCGCTCCAACCGGATGGTCTGCCAGCTCGCTGGCCAGTACGCCGTGGACCTCTTCATCGGCGCCACCTTGCAAGTGGACGGCGACGGCCATTCCTCTACCGTGACCCGGGGCCGCCTGGCCGGTTTCGGTGGGGCGCCCAACATGGGCCACGACCCGCGCGGTCGGCGCCACAGCACCCCGGCGTGGCTCGACATGCGCCACAGCGACGCGCCCGAAGCCTTGCTGGAACGCGGCAAAAAACTGGTGGTGCAAATGGTCGAAACCTTCCAGGAAGGCGGCAAACCGACCTTCGTCGATACCCTGGACGCGGTCGAGGTGGCGCGCAAAAGCGGCATGCCGCTCGCGCCGATCATGATCTACGGCGACGACGTCACCCACCTGCTCACCGAAGAGGGCATCGCCTACCTCTACAAGGCCCGCTCGCTGGAGGAGCGTCGGGCGATGATCGCGGCCGTCGCAGGCGTGACCGCCATCGGCTTGCGCCACAACCCCAAGGACACCGCTCGCCTGCGCCGCGAAGGCCTGGTGGCGCTGCCCGAAGACCTCGGCATCCGCCGCACCGACGCCACCCGCGAGTGGCTCTCGGCCAAAAGCGTGGCCGACCTGGTGGACTGGTCCGGTGGCCTCTACAACCCGCCCGCCAAGTTCAGGAGCTGGTAAATGCACGCACACAAACTGCACGAACTGAGCCTGGCCGAACGGCTGGCCGACATGGCCGTGGACGCCTTGATCGACGAGGCCGACCTGTCGCCCAAACCCGCGCTGGTGGACCGTCGCGGCAACGGCGCCCACACCGATCTGCACCTGGGCCTCATGCACGCTTCGGCGCTGGCGCTGTGGCCCGCGTTCAAGCAAATGGCCGACGCGGCGATTGACTGCGGCCAGGTCAACCTCGACCTGCGCGAGGCCCTGGGGCGCATCGGCCGTGAGGGCGAGCAAGCGATGCTCACCACCACGGGCGGGGTGAACACCCACCGCGGCGCGATCTGGGCGCTGGGCCTGCTGGTGGCGGGCGCGGCGCTGCAGCCCGAGTCCTGCAGTGCCCATGCCCTGACGGTGCGCGCCGCGCGGCTGGCCTTGCTCAACGACCGCCATGCCCCGCAGTTGCAAAGCCACGGGGCGCTGGTGGCCCAGCGCTACGGCGCACGCGGTGCCCGTGAAGAGGCGCAACTGGGCTTCCCTTCGGTGCTGCAACGTGGCCTGCCGCAACTGCAAAAAAGCCGCCTGGCCCAACACGGCGAACAGAACGCCCGGCTCGACGCACTGCTGGCGATCATGACCGACCTGGCCGACACCTGCGTGCTCTACCGCGCTGGCGCAGAGGGCCTGCACACCCTGCAGCGCGGTGCCCAGGCGGTGCTGGCGGCGGGTGGCAGCGCAACCCTCGCCGGGCGCCGTCTGTTGCATGAGCTGGACCAGCAACTGCTGGCCCTGAACGCCTCCCCGGGCGGCGCCGCCGACCTGTTGGCCGCCTGCCTGTTTATCGACCGCCTCGACGGAGCGTTGTAATGGAAACCCTATCCTTTGAATTCCCCGCTGGGCAGCCGCCCAAAGGCCGTGCGCTGGTGGGGTGTGTCGGCTCCGGCGACCTGGAAGTGCTGCTGGAGCCGGGCACCGCAGGCACGCTGACGATCCAGGTGCAAACCTCGGTGAACGGCGCCGAGCAACGCTGGCGCCACCTGTTCGAGCGGATCTTTCAGGCGTACACGCCACCGGCCTTGAACATCGACATCCACGATTTTGGCGCCACCCCCGGCGTGGTGCGCCTGCGCCTGGAACAAGGCTTCGAGGAGATCGGCCATGACTAACCGCAGCTTCGTCGAACTCGGCGCCCGCGCACGCGCCAAGGCCTTGCTCGACACCGGCACCTTTCGCGAATTGATCGATCCGTTCCAGCGCGTCATGTCGCCCTGGCTCAGCCGCCAGGGCGTGGTGCCGCAGGCGGACGACGGCGTGGTCATCGTCAAAGGCAACATCGCCGGTTTGCCGGTGGTGATCGCGGCCATCGAAGGCAATTTCCAGGGCGGCAGCCTGGGTGAAGTCGGCGGTGCAAAAATCGCCGGGGCACTGGAGCTTGCGGCCGAAGACAACCGCAACGGCACGCCCACCCGCGCCGTGCTGCTGCTGGAAACCGGCGGCGTGCGGTTGCAGGAAGCCAACCTGGGGCTGGCGGCGATTGCCGACATCCATGCGGCGATTGTCGATCTGCGCCAGTACCAGCCGGTGATCGGCGTGGTGGCGGGCAGCGTCGGCTGCTTTGGCGGCATGTCGATTGCGGCGGGGTTGTGCAGTTATCTGGTGGTCACCCGTGAGGCCCGTGTGGGCCTGAACGGCCCGCAAGTGATCGAGCAGGAAGCCGGGCTTGAGGAATACGACGCCCGCGACCGGCCTTTTATCTGGAGCCTGACCGGCGGCGAGCAACGTTTCGCCATCGGCCTGGCCGACCGTTACGTGGCCGACGACGTGGCGCAGATCCAGCACACCGTCACCGACCTGCTGCACCAAGGCTTACCGACAACGCAACGCAGCCAACAGGCCGCCCATTACCTGCAACGCCTGGCCGCGCTGGACGCCACACCGCAAATCGACCCGGCGACGGTTCGCGATCTGTACCAGGGAGAACGCTCATGAGAGGGCTTACGTGGTTCAACGCATTGAGCGCGGGCGTCGCGCCGGTCGCCGGTTTTCCCGCTTCGGTGAAGGTGGCGGACGCGGTGCTCAACGGCCAGGCCGTGCGGGTTATCGCCGTGGTCACCGACCCCGCAAATCGCTTCGCGCGTGCGCGCAACGGTGAAGTCGGCCTGCTGGAAGGCTGGAGCCTGGCCCGGGCGGTGGATGAAACCCCGGCCGACAAGCGCCCCATCATCGCGATTGTCGACGTGCCCAGCCAGGCCTACGGGCGCCGCGAAGAAGCGTTGGGCATTCACCAGGCCCTGGCGGGCGCCGCCGACAGTTACGCCCGCGCCCGCCTGGCCGGGCACCCGGTGGTTGCGCTGTTGGTGGGCAAGGCCATGTCGGGCGCGTTTTTGGCCCACGGTTACCAGGCCAACCGCCTGATCGCCCTGCGCGACCCGGGCGTGATGGTGCACGCCATGGGCAAGGCCTCGGCGGCGCGGGTGACGTTACGCAGCGTTGAAGAACTGGAAAGCCTGGCCGCCAGCGTGCCGCCGATGGCGTACGACATCGACAGTTACGCCAGCCTCGGGTTGCTCTGGGAGACGTTGTCGGTCAGCCAGATCGAACAGCCGAACGCAGACGATATCGCCCGCGTCAGCGACTGCCTGACCAAGGCGATTGACGATGTGCGTATCGGCGGCCGCGACTTGAGCAGCCGCCTGGGCGCCGCGAACCGTGCGGTCTCCAGCCATGTGCGCCAACTGCTGCGGGAACAATGGTGAACGCCCACGACCTGCTCTGGGGCATGCGCCCGTCGCACTTGCCGGCGGATGCGCCTGCGTGGGCGGCGAGTGCTCTGGACGCCGGTCACCCGGTGGTGGTGCGGCGTGCGTTGTGCCTGGCCGGGCAGGTGCCGGTCGGTGTGCGCGGCGCAACGCGTGAGCAGCGTTACGCGGCGGTGATGCCGGTTTCGGCGGTGCAGCGCTGCGTGAGTCCGGAGGCATTGCGCGAGACGATATCGCCGCGTGATGTGCCCGCGTTGAAGGCTCTGAACCAGTTGCGCCCGTTGCTCAACGGGCGGGCGTGGGGCATCAGCGGCAGCGCAGGCTTTGAGTTGGCGAGCGGTATCGAAGCACTCAATGCGCGCAGCGACCTGGACCTGATTCTGCGCACGCCTGCGCCGGTGAGTCGTGATGAGGCCCGTGCGTTGCTGGCGCTGTTGGACGCCACCGTCTGCCCCGTAGACCTGCAACTGCAAACACCCCTGGGCGGCGTCGCCTTGCGCGAATGGGCGGGGACTGCGCCGCGCGTGCTGCTTAAAAGTGCCGGCGGTGCGCGCTTGGTGGAGGACCCTTGGCATGAGTAGCCTGCTGGTGTTTCCGGGGCAGGGCGCCCAGCGCGTCGGCATGTTGCAAGACCTGCCTCGGGCGGTGGTGGACGAGGCTCGCGACGTGCTGAATGAAGACGTCTTGGTCCTGGATTCTGCGCAAGCATTGGCAAGCACCCGCGCCGTGCAGCTGTGCTTGTTGATTGCCGGGGTGGCGAGTGCGCGCTTGCTGGAACACACGCCCGATTACGTCGCCGGGCTGTCCATTGGCGCGTACCCGGCCGCCGTCATCGCCGGGGCCTTGAGTTTTGCCGACGCGCTGCAACTGGTCAGCCTGCGGGGCGAGTTGATGCAGCAGGCTTATCCACAGGGCTACGGCATGACGGCGCTGATCGGCCCGGACTTATCCACCGTCGAGGCTCTGGTCGCCCAAGCCCACACCCCGCAAACCCCGGTGTACCTGGCCAATATCAATGCCGACAACCAGACCGTCATCGCGGGCAGCGACGCGGCCATGCTTGCCGTTGCCCGCCGCGTCAAAGGCACAGGTGTGGCCAAGCGATTGGCGGTGAGCGTGCCGTCCCACTGCCCGCTGTTGGACGCGCCCGCTGCCGCCCTGGCCGAGGCCTTTGCCCGGGTGACGCTCAAGCCGCCGACCCTGCGCTACCTGAGCAGCACCCGCGCCCGGCCCGTGCGGGACATCGAGCCCTTGCGCGACGACCTGGCCTACAACATGTGCCGCGTCGTCGACTGGCGCGCCACCGTGCAAAGCGCCTATGAACGCGGCGTGCGCCTGCACATCGAACTGCCCCCCGGCGCCGTGCTCACCGGCCTTGCGCGCCGGGTCTTCGAGCAAGGCACCGTCATTGCCTTTGACGGCGCCCGCCTGGACACCTTGCAGGCCCTGCTGCAAGAGGAGGACGCCCGCCACCGATAAAGCAGCGACCCAGGCTTTCGACGCACAAAAACAACAATTTCGATCGAACACGTTGAGGACGACAACCATGATTATTTACGGTGTGGCATTGCTGGCGATCTGCACGCTGGCAGGGGTGATTCTGGGCGATCTGCTCGGCGTTTTACTGGGGGTCAAATCCAACGTGGGCGGGGTGGGCATCGCGATGATCCTGCTGATCTGCGCCCGGCTTTGGATGAACAAACACGGCGGCATGACCAAGGACTGCGAGAGGGGCGTGGGCTTTTGGGGCGCCATGTACATCCCGGTGGTAGTGGCCATGGCCGCGCAACAAAACGTGGTCACCGCCCTGCACGGCGGGCCGGTGGCGGTATTGGCGGCCATCGGTTCGGTGGTGGTGTGCGGGTGCACCATTGCGTTGATCAGTCGCACGCACAAGGGTGAGCCCTTACCCGCCGAAACGCCGCTGAACGCCGTTGCGGGAGGCCACTGATATGTGGGCGCTCATCGAGAAAGGCCTGACGCAAAACAGCCTCGTCACCGCGTTTGCCGTCGTGGGCATTGTGATGTGGATGTCGGTGGTGCTGTCCAAGCGCCTGACGTTCGGGCGCATCCACGGCTCGGCGATCGCCATCGTGATCGGCCTGGTGCTGGCCTGGGTCGGTGGCACCGTCACCGGTGGGCAGAAGGGCCTGGCGGACATGGCGCTGTTTTCCGGCATCGGCTTGATGGGCGGAGCGATGTTGCGCGACTTCGCCATTGTGGCCACCGCATTTGAGGTGCAGGCCACCGAAGCCCGCAAGGCCGGGTTGATTGGCGCGGTGGCGTTGCTGCTGGGCACGGTGCTGCCGTTCATCGTGGGCGCGTGCATGGCGTGGGCGTTTGGTTACCGCGATGCGGTGAGCATCACCACCATTGGCGCGGGCGCGGTGACGTACATCGTTGGGCCGGTGACCGGCGCGGCGATTGGGGCGACGTCGGAGGTGGTGGCGTTGTCGATTGCCACCGGCTTGATCAAGGCGATCCTGGTGATGGTGGGCACCCCCGTGGCCGCCCGCTGGATGGGCCTGGACAACCCGCGCTCGGCGATGGTGTTTGGCGGGTTGGCGGGCACCGTGAGCGGCGTGACGGCGGGGCTGGCGGCGACAGACCGGCGGCTGGTGCCGTACGGCGCGCTGACGGCCACCTTTCACACCGGCCTGGGCTGCCTGTTGGGGCCATCGCTGCTGTACTTCATCGTGCGCGGCCTGGTGGGCTGACGCCCCTGTGTGATCAGTGCCTGGCGTACATGCGGCATTCGGCCAGGAGCGCGAGCAAGTTCGGGTCGCGCTCCTTGGCCTTGAGGAACACCACGCCAATGTGCTGTTGCAGGCGATACCGCGCTTGCAGCGGGATCAGCTTTACGCGGTTTTCGTACACCGCTGCAATGCGCCCTGGCAACAGCGCATAACCCACCCCCGAGCTGACCATGCTCAGCAAGGTGAAGATGTCATTGACCTGCATTGCCACCTTTGGCTCGAACCCCGCCTGTTTGAACACCCGGTTGCCGTCCTGGTGCGTGGCAAACCCCTGGGTGAGGGTGATGAAGGTCGCGTCGCGCATGTCGGCCAGGTCAATCTCCCGGTCGCGGTCCAGCGGCGAGTCGGCCGGGGTGGCCAGGAAGATGTCGTCGGAAAACAGCGGGATCTGTTCGCAGTCCGGGTCGCTGGCGCGGTCGTCGAGGGAGATCAGGATGGCGTCGACTTCCATGTTCTTGAGCTTGTAGAGCAGGTCGAAATTGGAGCCCAGGATCAGGTCGATGTTGAGCTCGCTGCGGCGGATCTTGAGCCCCATGATCAGCTGCGGCACGGTCTTGACGGTCAACGAGTACAGCGAGCCCAGCTTGAAGCGTTCGGCGGAAAAACCCGCGGCTTCACGGGTGAGGCGCACGCTGTCGACCACGTCGGCCACCAGTTTCTGGGCGCGTTCCTCCAGCACGTAGGCGCTTTCGAGCGGGGTGAGGTTGCGGCCTTCGTGCTTGAACAGCGGGCAGCGCAGGGCGTTTTCCAGCGAATGGATGGCGCGGTGCACGCTGACGTTGCTGGTTTGCAACTCGGCAGCAGCGCGGGCCAGGTTGCCGGTGCGCATGAAGGCCAGGAACACTTCCAGCTTTTTGAGGGTGAATTCTTCGTCGATCAGCATGGGCAGGGCTCGTGTTCGATTGCCGTCGATTGTGCCCCTAAAACGCGTGCACTCCCAGCCATGAACTGGCCAGCCCCAACACCACGCCCAGCACGATCAGCCAGATCGCATTGAGCCGCGTGTAATACACCACGGCGGCGCTGGCCAGCGTCAGCACCACGCTGGTGGCGTTGCTTTCCAGGCTGTTCATCAGGATGTACGTGGCGGCGAGGATAAGGCCGATGGAGATCGGCAGCAGGCTGCGCTTGACCCGTTGCACCCAGGGCGTGCGCGTGTGTTTCTCCAGCCAGCCGGCGCCCACGTAGGTGAGCACCGAACACGGCACCAGCTTGGCCAGCAGCGCCACCAGGGCACCGGGTAGGCCGGCGGCTTGCTGGCCGATAAACACCAGCAGCATGCCGTTGGGGCCGGGCAAGGCCTGGGACAGGGCAAAGAACGCGACGAACTGGGCGTCGGTGAGCCAGTGCATGTCGGTCACCGAGTAGCGGTGAATGTCGCCGATGGCAACCATGTTGCCGCCAATCGACATCAGCGACCACAGCGCGCACTGGATCATCAGGGGGTAGAGGGCGCCTTGCATCAGTTGCGCACCTTTTGTTCACCGATAAACCCCAGCGCCAGCGAGCTGGGGATGCAGATCAGCAAGACCATCCACAGCGGCAACACCAGCACCGCCATCAATACAAACGTGAGGGCGAACGCGACATAGTTGGCGAGGTTTTTCGGCATGGCCTTGAGCAAGCGCAGCGTGGCGCCCAGGATCAGCCCGGTGGCGATGGGCATCACGGCGCCGAACACTTGCTGCACCACGTCATGGCCCCACCATTTGGCGTAGGCAAAACCAGCCAGCACGGTGATCACCGAAGGGAACAGGTACAGCCCGCACACGGTCACAACCGCACCGGGCATGC
The DNA here is from genome assembly GCF_054071325.1 of Pseudomonas sp. SDO5215_S409. Taxonomy (NCBI): domain Bacteria; kingdom Pseudomonadati; phylum Pseudomonadota; class Gammaproteobacteria; order Pseudomonadales; family Pseudomonadaceae; genus Pseudomonas; species Pseudomonas sp. SDO5215_S409. The sequence goes on from NZ_JBSVWN010000031.1 coordinate 9,228, forward strand.
CGTGCAGGCGGCGGCCATAAATAATGCCGACGTTGGCGATGTTCGGCCCGGGAAAGAACTGCCCAGTGCTCAACAGTTCGCTGAAGCCCTGCTCGCTGACCCACCGCCTGCGGTCGACCATCATCTGTCGCGCCCAAGGCATGACACCGCCAAAGCCGAACAGGCCGACCATGGCGAAGTTGTAAAACAATTGCCACAGAGTGGGGTGAGGCTCAGCGGGATCAAGCTCGTGCATGGGGCGTATTCCGGGGGCGGCGGTCATGCGGGCCATGATCGGCCCAGGGGTGGCCTTTGGGCAAATGAAGAAAAAGGCTGTTGCCTGAACGCGGGCAAGTGGCGTCAGATGGTTTTAGGTACGGTTATTCGGGGTAAGCCAAACATGTATCACGGGGAACGCTTCAACGCCTGGAGCCATTTGCTCGGGGCGGTGGCCGCCTTTATCGGTGCGGTGTGGATGTTGGTGGTGGCCAGCCTGGACGGCAGCCCCTGGAAGATCGTCAGCGTGGCGATCTATGGTTTTACCCTACTGGTGCTCTACAGCGCCTCGACCGTGTACCACAGCGTGCGCGGGCGCAAAAAAGAGATCATGCAAAAGGTCGATCACTTTTCGATCTACCTGCTGATTGCCGGCAGCTACACCCCGTTTTGCCTGGTGACCCTGCGCGGGCCGTGGGGCTGGACGTTGTTCGGCATCGTGTGGGGGCTGGCGCTGATCGGTATCTTGCAGGAGATCAAGCCCCGCTCCGAGGCGCGGGTGCTGTCCATCGTGATCTACGCGGTGATGGGCTGGATCGTCCTGCTGGCGGTCAAGCCGCTGCTGGCAGCGCTGGGCACGGCGGGGTTCACCTGGCTGGCGACGGGCGGGGTGCTGTACACCGTGGGCATCATTTTTTTCGCGCTGGAACACCGGCTGCGGCATTCCCACGGGATCTGGCACTTGTTCGTGATTGCCGGGAGTTTGCTGCATTTTGTGGCGATCATGGGGTATGTGCTCTGATCCTGCGCGCCGGGGAGGGAGCCCGCGTCCGTTGCGGGCCGTGCCCTGTCAGCTCGCGCTTAGCCGCACTCCGCCGTTCATGCCCAGGGCCGCAAGGCGTGTGTCGAGCGCCCGCGTGAAGTCCCGGTAGCCGTTTCTGCCATTGAGCGGGTCAGGCAGGTCGCTGAAATACCCAAGCTTACGGCCCGGCAACAGGGTTTCGGCAAGGCTGTGATGCCCGCCGGCCACCAGCAACGCGGCGTGGGAGATCACCAGCGTTTCCACTGCAGCCCGTTCTTGTGGCGAGCGCTGCGCCTGGGGCTTTTGCATTTCCAGGGCCTGGAGAATGAACTGCATGCTACCCGAAGCGCCGCTGATAAACGGCACGCCGCTTCTGCTGAATTGCTTGGAGGTCAGGGAGTTTGGCTCTCTTACATAATCAGCTTTGGCGTGAACGATCCCTTGCTTGAAAAAGTTTTCGGTTGAAGGGCTGCGGTGCGGTTCCTCGGTGATACCGGCATGGCGGTTAAAGAGGCTGCTGTCGCGCACCTGATCTTCGCGCAATAGCGTGCGCCCGCGGTCCGTGAAGAACGGCTGATCGCGGATGGTGTCGTGGATGTCTTTGTTGGTCAGCTCCAAGAGGGCCCCGGTGAGGTCCAGCATTTTCTTGAAGTCCAGGGTATCCACCAAGCGTTGCATCAATTGGGTGGCGGGCTCTCTGTTCTTGACCCCTTCACCCAGGGACTTTTTCAACGCATCGACGTGGCCAAACCGGGCCATTTCACTGTTAAACGTCTGTTGAGTCATGCCGGGCGTTTGCTGCAGATACGTGTTGTAAGCCTGCTTGTAATTATTGGTGGTGTTGATCAAGTCAAAGATATGCGGCAGAAACATTTTTGCTTGGGCGGGGCTGATGTTCTGCAGGGTGTGGACCGCCCAGCTGGACTCGCGCCGCGTTGCGCCTACATCGTTGCCGCGACGGTCCAGTTGCCCTGGTGGGGTCTGTTCAATCAGCCGCTGGTTAAGCCCGGTCGCCTGGTTGCGCGTGGTGGAGCCTGAGGCTTGCGCGTTGGCTGGCGCGGGCGCGCCTTGGGCTTGTTGCATCTTGATGTTGACTTGCTTTCCTGTTTTCTGCTCGCGCATGGCGAGCTCTTTCAATTCAAACTGCTGGTTGGCATCCAGGCCGAAAGTGGCGCGGACCTCGACATTGGCGCCGTTCAGTTTTGTGTTGGCGCTGTAAATGGCACGCGGGTTGTTTGCGTCGGGTGGTGTCTTGAGGCTGATAGGCCCGTTGCTCAAGTGACGCTGGAAGAGTTCCGACAGCGCGCGTTCATCCGCCGAGCCGCTATGGCCAATGTTGGCCAGGGTCTGCAGCGACTGTTTATTGATCGAGGATGCATAGAGCCACTGCGGGCAGTTGACCGTCGGGGCGTGGGCGGCAGGCCTGGCACCGCCCACCGTCGCAGGGTGTGAGGGGGCGGGATTGTAGCGGGAGGGAACGTTATTGGGAGGGAACATGATGAGTCAGCACCGGCAAAGAGTTAGAGAGTGAGTGGGCCGTTCGGTGCCGAGGTTCCCGGTACAAAGGCCGACTTTTTCTGTCTCGGTGCCAGGCTGTTCACATTGCCTGTTGAGTGAGTCCTGGGTTTGACCTCAGAAATCGCCCCAAAGCTGTTGCGCAACAGACAGCGCCACCACCGGCGCGGTTTCGGTGCGCAGCACCCGTGGGCCCAGGCGGGCGGGGTGGAAACCTGCGCTTTGCGCGGTGCTAACTTCGCTGTCGGTCAGGCCGCCTTCCGGGCCGATCAAAAACGCCAGGCTTGCAGGTTTGGCGTGGCTCAGCAGCGGTTCGGCTACCGGGTGCAGCACCAGTTTCAAGTCGGCTTGAGTCTGTTTCAGCCAGTCGGCCAGCAGTACCGGCGGGTGAATCACCGGCACCGTTGAACGCCCGCATTGTTCGCAGGCGCTGATGGCCACCTGGCGCCAGTGCAGCAGGCGTTTGTCGGCGCGCTCGTCCTTGAGGCGCACTTCGCAGCGCTCGCTGAAGATAGGGGTGATCTGGTTCACGCCCAGTTCCGTGGCTTTCTGGATCGCCCAGTCCATGCGCTCGCCGCGGGACAAGCCCTGGCCGAGGTGGATGTGCAGCGGCGATTCGATCTGGCCGTCGAAGCGCTCGGTCACCCGCACCACCACGCGCTTTTTGCCGACCTCCAGCAGGCTGGCGCGAAACTCACCGCCTGTGCCGTCGAACAGTTGCAGGGCATCGCCCTCGACCATGCGCAGCACGCGGCTGATGTAGTGCGCCTGGGCTTCGGGCAGCTCGATGTCGCCAAGGCTCAGCGGGGTGTCGGTGAAAAAGCGGGACAGTCTCATGTGGGTTCTCTGGAAAATAGCGGGATCAACCCGGGTCTCGGAAACCGGGGTGGAAATCGTGCGGTACGGCCACGCTGGTTTTGCTCTGGGTGGCGATGTCGATGCCTTCGCTGGCCACCTCGGCGAGGAAGTCGATCTGCTCGGGGGTGATCACATACGGCGGCAAAAAGTACACCACGCTGCCCAGCGGGCGCAGCAGGGCGCCGCGTTGCAGGGCGTGCTCGAAGACCTTCAGGCCACGGCGTTCCTGCCACGGGTAGGGGGTTTTGGTGGCTTTGTCTTGCACCATTTCGATGGCCAGCACCATGCCGGTCTGGCGCACCTCGGACACGTGCGGGTGGTCCACCAGGTGCGCGGTGGCGCTGGCCATGCGTTGGGCCAGCGCCTTGTTGTTTTCGATGACGTTGTCTTGCTCGAAGATATCCAGCGTTGCCAGGGCCGCCGCGCACGCCAGCGGGTTGCCGGTGTAGCTGTGGGAGTGCAGGAAGGCGCGCAGGGTGGGGTAGTCGTCGTAGAACGCGGCGTACACATCCTCGGTGGTGACCACGGCCGCCAGCGGCAGGTAGCCGCCGGTCAGGGCCTTGGACAGGCACAGGAAGTCCGGGCGGATGCCTGCCTGCTCGCACGCGAACAGGCTGCCGGTGCGGCCAAAGCCCACAGCGATTTCATCGTGGATCAGGTGCACGCCGTAGCGGTCGCAGGCCTCGCGCAGCAACTTGAGGTACACCGGGTGATACATGCGCATGCCGCCCGCGCCCTGGATCAGCGGCTCAATGATCACCGCGGCGACGCTGTCGTGGTGCTCGGCCAGCGTCTGTTCCATGGCCTGGAACATCGTGCGCGAATGCGCCTCCCAGCTCACGCCGTCGGGGCGCAGGTAGCAGTCGGGGCTTGGCACCTTGAGGGTGTCCAGCAGCAGGGCCTTGTAGGTTTCGGTAAAGAGCGGCACATCGCCCACCGACATCGCGGCGATGGTTTCGCCGTGGTAGCTGTTGGTCAGGGTAACGAAGCGTTTCTTGGCCGGTTGGCCGCGGTTGAGCCAGTAATGAAAGCTCATCTTCAGCGCGACTTCGATGCACGACGAGCCGTTATCAGCATAAAAGCAGCGGGTCAGGCCTTCGGGGGTGATCTTGACCAGGCGCTCTGACAGCTCGATGACCGGCTGGTGGCTGAAGCCTGCCAGGATCACGTGCTCCAGCTGGTCGACCTGGTCCTTGATGCGCTGGTTGATGCGCGGGTTGGCGTGGCCAAACACGTTGACCCACCAGGAACTCACGGCGTCCAGGTAGCGCTTGCCTTCGAAGTCTTCCAGCCACACGCCTTCACCGCGCTTGATCGGCACCAGCGGCAGTTGCTGGTGGTCTTTCATCTGGGTGCAGGGATGCCACAGCACCGCGAGGTCGCGTTGCATCCACTGGTTATTCAAGCCCATGTTCAGTCTCCTCGAAGCGGCTCGCGACGGGCGCGGGCGAAACAATCGCGCAAGCCTATGCAATGCCAGGCTGTGTCACAACCCATGTAGGCCAATTGGCCGTAAACGCAGAACGGTCTGTCGCGTTTCTTTGGGATAGTCCTTAATCCTTGGTTAATTTATTGTTCATACGCTCTTGATCGTATTTCTCGATATTTCAAAGCAAAATTTTCCGCTTTAATTCGATAGTTAACACGCTAGTCTTGGGCAGCTCTTACGGGAAATAGGACATGCAGCTACGTAACTCCGCGGCCCGCTACGGCTGGGTCAGCATTGTTTTGCACTGGGGCGTGGCCCTGACGGTGGTGGGCCTGTTTGCCCTGGGCTTGTGGATGGTTGGCCTGGGTTATTACGACGCCTGGCGCAAGGCGGGTCCGGACCTGCATAAAAGCATCGGCATCACGCTGTTCGCTTTCATGCTGGTGCGCATCGTGTGGCGCCTGCTCAGCCCGCCGCCGCCACCGCTTGCCAGCTACAGCCGTTTGACCCGCATCGGGGCAGCGTTTGGCCATGCATTTCTTTATCTCGGGCTGTTTGCCGTGATGATCGCCGGTTACCTGATTTCCACCGCAGAAGGTGTTGGGATCCCGGTGTTTGGCCTGTTTGAAATCCCTGCCCTGCTTTCCGGACTACCGGACCAGGCAGATGTCGCCGGCGCGGTGCATTTGTACCTGGCCTGGGTGTTGGTGGTATTCGCCGGCCTGCATGGCGTTGCCGCACTCAAGCACCACTTTATCGATCGTGACGCGACCCTGGTGCGTATGCTGGGGCGCAAAGCCTGATGTTCAACCTCGACTCACAAGGAATAGAAAGCATGTTGAAAAAGACACTCGCCGCTCTGGCCATCGGCTCCGCCCTGCTGTCGGCTGGCCATGTCATGGCTGCTGACTACGTGATCGACAAGGAAGGCCAACACGCCTTCGTCGACTTCAAGATCAGCCACCTGGGCTACAGCTACATCACCGGTACGTTCAAAGACCTGGACGGCAAGTTCAGCTTTGATGCGGCCAAACCTGAAGATGCCAAGGTCGAAGTGAACGTGCGCACCGCCAGCGTGTTCTCCAACCACGCCGAACGTGACAAGCACGTGACCAGCAAAGAGTTCCTGGAAGCCGACAAGTTTCCGGATGCCAAGTTTGTGTCCACCAGCGTCAAGCCAACCGGCAAGAACGCCGACGGCAAGCAAACGGCTGACGTGACGGGCGACCTGACGTTCCACGGCGTGACCAAGTCGATCGTGGTCAAGGCCACCTTCCTGGGTGAAGGCAAGGATCCATGGGGCGGCTACCGCGCCGGTTTTGAAGGCACCACCACCATCAGCCGCAAAGAGTTCTACAAGGACGGCATGGACGTAGGTCCGCAGTCCGACGCCGTTCAGCTGTACATCACGTTTGAAGGTACGAAAGCGAAGTAATTTTCGCCCGTACACAAAAATGCCCCGGCTCTTGCGAGTCGGGGCATTTTTATTGGGCGGTGAAACTCAGCGGTTGCGGGTCAGCAAGGCGGGTTTCTCGCCACGTGGACGGCTTGGCAATTGATCCAGTTGCTCAGGTGTCGGGAAGCGATCGCTTTTGGACTCCTTGTGGATAATCTTCGGAGCCGTGCCGCTGCGTGGGTTTTGTACGGCAGGTTCCGACGACGAACGCTGGTCGTCACGGGCCGGACGGCGGTTGCGCGACTCTTCGCGGCGGGCCTGACCGTCACGCGGGGCGCCATTACGCGGGCCGTTGCGTTTGGCAGGTGGCGTACCGGTGGTGCCGCCGCTGCTGTTGCGCGGGCCGTTCTGGCGGCCTTGTGGCTGGCCGGTGCGGCCTGCGCCGGCGCCTTGTGCGGGGGCGCCGCCTGGACGACGGCCACGGCCCTGGGCCGGTTTTTGCTGCGGCACGTAGTCGGCGCGGTTACCGAAGTTGTCGATGTCATCGTCGAGGAACTCGTCCGGCGCACGGTCAGCGGCGGCGCGGGGCGGTTGGCTCGGCTGGCGCTGTTCGCGGGCCGGGGTGCCTTCGCGGGGCTTTTGCTCACGGGCAGGGCGTTCGCCACGGCCGTTGCTGGCGGATTTTTCCTTGCCGCCCTTGTCCTTGCCCTTGTCGCGACGACCACCGCCACCCCCGCCGCCGTTCGGGCCATCGCCCTTCGGACCACGTGGGTTGCGTGGGTTACGCACGTCCGGACGCTCGCGCACTTCCGGTTTTTCGGCTTCCACGGCGCTGGCATCGAAGCCCATCAGGTCGCCGTCGGCGATTTTCTGCTTGGTCATGCGTTCGATGCTTTTCAGCAGTTTCTCTTCGTCCGGCGCGACCAGCGAGATGGCCTCGCCGGTGCGGCCAGCACGGCCGGTACGGCCAATACGGTGCACGTAGTCTTCGTCGACATTGGGCAGCTCGAAGTTGACCACGTGGGGCAACTGGTCGATGTCCAAGCCGCGGGCGGCGATGTCGGTGGCCACCAGGATGCGCACGGTGTTGGCCTTGAAGTCGGCCAGGGCTTTAGTGCGCGCGTTCTGGCTCTTGTTGCCGTGGATGGCGACGGCGCTGAGGCCGTGCTTGTCCAGGTACTCGGCCAGGCGATTGGCGCCGTGCTTGGTGCGGGTGAACACCAGCACCTGCTCCCACGCGCCTGCGGTGATCAGGTGAGCCAGCAGCGAACGCTTGTGGCTGGCGGCCAGGCGGAACACCCGTTGCTCGATGCGCTCCACCGTGGTGTTCGGCGGCGTGACTTCGATGCGCTCCGGGTTGTGCAGCAACTTGCCGGCCAACGCGGTGATGTCAGCGGAGAACGTTGCCGAAAACAGCAGGTTCTGACGCTTGGCGGGCAGGCGGGCCAGGACTTTCTTCACGTCATGGACAAAGCCCATGTCGAGCATGCGGTCGGCTTCGTCCAGCACGAGGATTTCCACGTGGGACAGATCGACGCTGCCCTGGCCACACAGGTCGAGCAGTCGACCGGGGCAGGCCACCAGCACGTCCACGCCCCGGGCCATGGCCTGGACCTGCGGGTTCATGCCGACACCGCCAAAGATGCAGGCGCTGACGAACTTCAGGTCGCGGGCATACAGCTTGAAGCTGTCGTGCACCTGGGCGGCGAGTTCGCGGGTGGGGGTCAGGACCAGCACGCGCGGTTGGCGCGGGCCATGACGCTGGGATTTGTCCGGGTGACCGTTGGGAAACAACCGCTCCAGGATCGGAAGGGCGAAGCCGCCGGTTTTACCCGTACCTGTCTGCGCCGCAACCATCAGGTCGCGACCTTGCAACACGGCGGGAATGGCCCGCTGTTGCACCGGAGTAGGCTCGGTGTAGCCGGCTGCCTCGATGGCACCGACCAAAGCCTCGGAGAGACCGAGGGAAGCAAAGGACATGAGTAATCCTGTTGTTGGTTAGGGCTTGGCCCAAAGGAAAAGTCTTGCCAGGCGCGAATCACGTTTAGAGGAACGTGGTCCCGTCCGGTCCTGCTGGGGCCTGCGGGCACCTCGACGGCTCGCGCGGGCGCTAAAAAGCGGCTGCGTCGCGGGGTCGGGTGACGTGTTCAGGCCGAAGCGTCCGGGCGTAAGCCTGACGCAAAGGCCGCAGTATAACAGAGCAATCACGGTGTGCTGCTTTCCTGCTGCTCAACGGCAGTGACGCTGTCCCCGGTCCCGGCATATTTGGCGCTCAACGCCGCGTAGGCGGGCTCTTGCTTGAAGCGTTTGAGCTCGGCGGCAAAGCGTTGCACCAACAGGTCCATGCCCGCACCCCGGCGCACCGCAAGAAATTGCGCCTGGCGGCTGATGACCTGCGGGGCCTCGGTGATCTGCCCGGAGAGGCCCAATTGATTGAGCAAATACCGCCCGACGCGCCGGTCGGTGATCAGCAAGTCGATACGCCCGCGCTGCAATTTGCCGAAATTGGCCTCATGGCTGGGCGCCGGTTCCTGGGTGAAACGGGTGGACTCGCTGAACGCGGGGCCATAGAGATAACCCGGCGAGGTGCCGATGGTCAGGCCGCTCAGGTCATCCAGGGTCTGGAACGGATGGGGGCGCGCGTTGGCATAAAACAGCATGAACTCGACCTGTGACAGCGGCTCGCCCGGGTACAGCAACAGGCTGTCACGCTCGTGGCTGTGGAAAATATCCAGCACGCCGTCGGCCTGACCCTGTTCCAGCATTGCCAGGCAGCGTTTCCACGGCAGGAACTGCCACTGCACCTCAATGCCCAGGCGCTGGAACACGATTACCGTGGTGTCGAAGTCCAGCCCGCGCAGGGTGCCGTTGTCGTCATACACATAGGGCGCCCAGGGCTCGGTGACAATGCGCAATGTCTCGCCCTGGGCGTTCAGGCTCAGGCAAGTGAAAAGCGCAGCAGTCAACAATCGGGCGAGGGCGGACATGCCCAGAGGTTACGACTGTCTTTGGTTAAAGAGAAGCGTCCGGGGAATGCATCAGGTGTTTATAAATGGCGGACCGGCGCTGGCTCAGCAGCAACCGCACCACGGGGTTGGCAAACCAGCGTTGCAACTGGTGCGCATCCAGCGGGCGTTTCTGGCGTTCTTCCTGGTTTTGCCGGGCCTTGTCCCACCACACCGGCCCACAGGCCTTGTCGAACTCATTGCTGTGCGTGTAGCAGCCGTAGAGGATTTCGCGCATAAATTGTTGCTGGTGCGCGGGTAATGCCAGGGTTATCAGCTTGTAGAGCAAGCGCAGCGGGCGGGGCGGGCGCGGCAGGTTGGCCGAGATCCGGCCGGTGTCGCTCATGGCTTGGGCGCTGGTGGGGTGGGCGCTGGTGGGGTGGGCGTGGTGCTTGGCGATCCAGGCGTTGACCTTGGCCCGGAACAACTGCTTGCGGCTCCAGTAGTGGTGAATCAGGTCCGGGCAGTCGCGCACTTTCACCGTGCGGTAGGCCGCGACGGACAAGCAGAACTCTTCGAGGGTGTAGGCGCCCTGGGCATGGGGGAACAGCTCGTCCATCAACGCGATCGAGCGATCGAGCGATCGAGCAATGGCAGATCGCGCTGGTGCAGGCCCATGACGCCGGAGTTGAGCAGCATCAAGTCATCGTCGGCCGCCCCGCTGTCGAGCAGGCGCTGGTGCAGTGAGGTGTACAGAATGCTGTCGGGCACATCGTCGTATCTGTTGTAGCTGGCGTTGCACAGCAGGGTGCCGGGCTCTACGCGATCAAACAGCTCCATGGGCGAGCGGTGAAAGAACGTGTCGGTGTCGATCAGTATGGCCAGCTCGGACTCTTGCAGCACCTGCTGCAAGACCACGTGTTTGGTGCGGAAGTGGTAGCCGTGGGGCTCGCTCCAGCGCTTGCGCGTGGCTTCGTCCAGCGGGCGTACGCGCACGGGCAGCAAACGATAGGGTTCGGGGTTGTCGCTGAACACCTGGATGTCCAGCGGCATCTGCGGCGTGTCCTGCAGGAAGGCCAGCGCACTGGCAATGCTGAACACGGCTTCCTGGTGGTAGGTGTCAGCGCCAAATACGAGATAAATCAGCTGCGGCCGGGCAGGGGGCACGGTGGTCATCGAGGCAAACTTCCATATTCGTTAGAGACGGCAAAAGCCCCGTAAACGGGGGCTTTCGTAGGCCGTGCGAATTCTAACGTGGCAGTTTGATATTATTCCAGATGGCCAAGCTCGGTTCTGCCTGATTCAGCGTATAAAAGTGCAATCCAGGTGCGCCACCGTCGAGCAATTGCTCACACATCTGGCTGATCACCTCTTCGCCAAACTGCTGGATGCTCGTGACGTCGTCCCCGTAGGCTTCCAGCTGTTTGCGGATCCAGCGCGGGATTTCTGCGCCGCAGGCGTCGGAAAAGCGCGCCAGTTTGCTGTAGTTGGTGATAGGCATGATGCCCGGCACGACAGGGATGTCCACGCCCATGGCCTGCACGCGGTCGACGAAATAGAAGTAACTTTCGGCGTTGAAAAAATACTGGGTGATCGCACTGTTGGCGCCGGCCTTGGCCTTGCGCACGAAATTTTGCAGATCGTCTTCAAAATTGCGGGCCTGGGGGTGCATCTCCGGGTAAGCCGCGACTTCGAGGTGGAAGTGGTCGCCGGTTTCTTCACGGATGAAGCTCACCAGGTCGTTGGCGTAGCGCAGCTCGCCGCTGGCCATGCCCATGCCGGACGGCAGGTCGCCGCGCAACGCGACGATGCGCTTGATGCCGGCCTGTTTGTATTGGGTCAGCAGGCCGCGCAGGTCGTCCTTGCTGTCACCGACGCACGACAGGTGCGGGGCCGACGGGACTTTGACTTCGCTTTCCAGCTGCAGCACGGTGTTGATCGTGCGATCGCGGGTCGAGCCCCCGGCACCGTAGGTGCAGGAGAAAAAATCGGGGTTGTAGCTGGCCAACTGTTTGGCCGTGGTCATCAGTTTTTCATGCCCAGCATCGGTCTTGGTCGGGAAGAACTCGAAGCTGTAGCGACGCTCTTGGGACATGGAAGAGTCTCCAGCGATGCGCTGCAAGTCGCAGGCGGCAAGACGGCGATTCACCGATGCCTGCCGCTCAAACCCACAGCCCATGGCTGTTAAAGAACAATGAAAGTCACAAGCCCCACACCATGAGCCCCAAGTAAACCAACCGCGCCTACTTGTTGCTCATCGCCTGAGGCTTGCAGCGCCTTAGTAACGATAAGCGTGTGGCTTGAACGGACCTTCAACGCCCACACCGATGTAGTCGGCCTGGGTCTTGGTCAGTTGAGTGACCACGCCGCCGAAGCCGCGGACCATTTCCAGGGCCACCTCTTCGTCGAGTTTCTTGGGCAGTACTTCCACGGTCAGGCGCTCGGCCTGTTGGGCAGGCGACAGGTCGGCGTATTTCTGGCCGAACAGGAAGATCTGGGCCAGCACCTGGTTGGCGAACGAGCCGTCCATGATGCGGCTTGGGTGACCGGTGGCGTTGCCCAGGTTCACCAAGCGGCCTTCGGCCAGCAGGATCAGGTAGTCGTCGTTCTGTGGGTCGAAATCGCCATGGCCGGTGCGGTGGATCTTGTGCACCTGTGGCTTCACTTCTTCCCACGCCCAGTTTTTACGCATGAAAGCGGTGTCGATTTCGTTGTCGAAGTGGCCGATGTTGCACACCACGGCGCGCTTTTTCAGGGCCTTGAGCATGTTGGCATCGCACACGTTGACGTTACCGGTGGTGGTCACGATCAGGTCGATCTTGCCCAGCAGCGCTTTGTCGATGGAGGCTTCGGTGCCGTCGTTCTGGCCGTCGATGAACGGCGAAACCACTTCGAAACCGTCCATGCAGGCCTGCATGGCGCAGATCGGGTCCACTTCGGACACCTTCACGATCATGCCTTCCTGACGCAGGGACTGGGACGAACCCTTGCCCACGTCACCGTAGCCGATCACCAGCGCTTGCTTGCCGGACAGCAGGTGGTCGGTGCCGCGCTTGATCGCATCGTTCAAGCTGTGACGGCAGCCGTACTTGTTGTCGTTCTTGCTCTTGGTCACCGAGTCGTTGACGTTGATGGCCGGGATCTTCAGCTCGCCCTTGGCCAGCATGTCCAGCAGGCGGTGAACGCCGGTGGTGGTTTCTTCGGTCACGCCGTGCACGCGGTTCAGTACTTGTGGGTACTTTTTGTGCAGCAGTTCGGTCAGGTCGCCGCCGTCGTCCAGGATCATGTTGGCGTCCCATGGCTGGCCATCCTTGAGGATGGTCTGCTCAAGGCACCACTCGTATTCTTCTTCGGTTTCGCCTTTCCAGGCGAACACTGGAATACCGGCAGCGGCGATAGCGGCAGCGGCCTGGTCCTGGGTGGAGAAAATGTTGCAGGACGACCAACGCACTTCGGCGCCCAGGGCAACCAGGGTTTCGATCAGCACGGCGGTCTGGATGGTCATGTGGATGCAGCCGAGGATCTTCGCACCCTTGAGCGGTTGCTCGGTCAGGTACTTGCGACGCAGGCCCATCAGGGCAGGCATTTCGGATTCGGCGATAAAGGTTTCGCGACGGCCCCAGGCAGCCAGGGACATGTCGGCGACTTTGTAGTCGGTAAAATCTGCGGGCGTGATTACAGCGCTCATCAAGAGCCTCCATTCGTAGGGTGCGAATGGGCGCCGTTGTGCGTTTAGTATCAGGCCAGGACAACCAGGCCGGACAACGCCCCATCCGAGCCTGACAGGATGACCCTGCTGCAGCGCCCCTCGGACAGGTGGCGGGAGTTTGAAGCGGGGGGGATTATAGCTTTCTTTGAGCGGTAAGTGGCAAGCTGCAAGCGGCACGTCAGACGGTGTAGGCTTGAAACGTGTCGTTTGTCGCAGCCCTTCTTTCCCTTGGAGCCCGCCCCATGAACTTCCATACCCGCAAGTGGGTAAAACCTGAAGACCTCAACCCCAACGGCACCCTGTTCGGCGGTAGCCTTTTGCGCTGGATCGACGAAGAAGCCGCCATTTACGCGATTGTCCAGCTGGGTAACCAGCGCGTGGTGACCAAGTACATCTCCGAAATCAACTTTGTCAGCGCCTCGCGCCAGGGTGACATCATCGAACTGGGCATCACCGCCACCGAGTTCGGGCGCACGTCCATCACCTTGACGTGTGAGGTGCGCAACAAGATCACCCGCAAAAGCATCCTGACCGTTGAGAAGATGGTGTTCGTCAACCTGGGTGAAGACGGCCTGCCAGCGCCCCATGGCCGCACCGAGATCAAGTACGTGAAGGACCAGTTCCAGGGCGACGCGCTCACCGAATAGTTTTACAAGAACGGTCTGCGCGGATCGTTTCCTGGCTCTCTCGTCACTCAGGCCTACCCCCTGTAGAGAGAGCCCGCGTATGAAATTGCTCCATTCAACCCCTGCCGCCGCCCCGCCTCTGACGCCGCCGGGCGCCGCGCCGTCTACGCGTCCAGCCCCTTTAGTGGCGGGCGTGGGCGAACGCCAATTGACCCTCACGCGCAGCCACGACGGGCGGGTGGACGTGACGCTGTCACCGCCGCCGGTCAGTCACCTGGTACTCAGTGGCGGCGGCGCCAAGGGCATCGCGTTTCCCGGGATGGTGCAGGCGCTTGAAGAGCGCCAGGTGCTGCCCGGCGTCCGGGTGATTTCCGGCTCGTCCGCCGGTGCCATTTCTGCGGCATTGCTGGCGTGCGGCATGGACGCCAAGACCTTTGAAGCCCTTTCCAACGGCCTCAACCTGCCCCAGTTGCTCAACAGCCAAGACCCGCTGGTGGCCTGGCTGCAAAACGCCAGCTCCACCCTTGGCCACCTGGCCGGCCGTTTGCCGGGCCCTGCCGGCAGCCTGTCGCAACGGTTGTTGGACCTGATGCCGCGCCTGCAATCCGAGGCGCTGCCGCTTGAAACGTTGGTGCGCAACGAATCCCGTAAAGCGCTGTTGGCGCAGATTGCCAACACGCCTCGCCAGACGCGTCCTGCCGAGGTCATGAAGATCGCCGGCAAGCTCAGCGCCGGAGCGGGGCCGACCTTTGGCGACCTTGAGGTGTTGAGCCGCTACATCCCCGCCATCAAGCAACTCAGCATCACCGGCACCGGCATGTTTGACGGGCGCCCGCAATTGGTGGTGTTTAATGCCAGCCTCACCCCAGACATGGACATCGCCCGCGCCGCGCACATCTCGGGCTCATTGCCGGTGCTGTTCAAAAGCCCGACCGAGCAAGGCCAGGTGTTCCAGGACGGCGGCCTGCTCGCCAACACCCCGGCACCGGGCGTGCTCGACCGCTCGTTTACCCAAAGCCCGCTGAGCCAGCCCGAGTCGCTGATCATCAGGTTCGAGCCCGATGAAGGCGCACAGCCTGCGTCCCGCGGTGGCTTTGTCAGCAGCCTCATCGACCGCGTCACCGGCACCCCGCACTCGGCGGCGCAGGCGTTTCAGGGCAGCCGGTTGCAGCCCTACGCCGATCAGACCGTGACCTTGCCCTTGAACACCGCCAAAGGTGATTTTCGCGGGCTGCTCAACGGCACCGTCAACTTCACCATGAGTGCCGACGAGAAAAAGCACCTGCAACACCTGGCGCGGCAGGCCGTGACCACGCACCTGGACCACCGCGCCGCCACGCGCGAGCACGTTCGATTCGACTCGTTGGAGGACGCGGTGCTGGCGATGGACGAGGCAATGCTCAAGAGCGCAGAACCTGCCTTGGCAAAAGACCCGGCGGCCCGCGCGGTGTTGCTGTTCAGGCGCGAAGCGAAACAGGCCTTGCAGGTGCTGGACAGGGCGATCGCCGATGCCAATCGGCTCGATGAGCGCCTCACGCTGACCCCGGCGCTGCTGTCGGCCCTGCGCAACCTGGACGCGCTCGCCCGCAGCCCTGGGCAAGTGGCTTGGCTGGGGCGCCAACTGAATGCACCTGGCCAGCGCAACTTCCAGCAACTGTTGCAGGTAGTGGCCAAGCAACCTGCCGGTGAGACGGCAGCCCGCTCGCCTGTGGTGAAAGGCGCGGTGGCCGAGATGAAGCAGCGTGACATTGCGGTGATCGCCGAAAACTTCACCCGCCAGGTGATCTACCCGTCACTGTTTCACCCGGGCCAGCCGGATGCCAATGTCGAGCTGCTGCGCCGGTCGGAGCGCGAGCTGGCCCAGGTGACCACCGTGGCCGAGTTCAACCGCGTGCTCGACGGCATCATTGCCCACTACGGTGCGCGCAATAAGCCCTGGGGCAAGCCGTTCAGCTCGACCACCGTCGAGATGGCGAAGGCCTGGCGCCAGCGGGAGCGTTGAACGTCAGTGCGCCTGCTCGGGCAGTGGATCGTCTTTGGTCACTTGCTTGACCAGCTTGCCGATGCTCAACCCCTGCAACAGGATCGACGACAGCACCACGATGTACGTAATGCTCAGCAACAAATCGCGCTCCGGGCCCAGCGGCAACGCCAGGGCCAGCGCCACCGACACCCCGCCGCGCAAGCCGCCCCAGGTCAGGATGCGAATGGTGCCGCGTGGCACGGTGCGCCATTGGCGTAGTAGCAAAATGGCCGGGGCAACCGTCAGCAGGCGCGACAACAGAATCGCCACCGCCAGCAGGCCTGCCGCCGCCACGTGCAGCCAGTTGAACGGCAGCAGCAACAGTTCCATGCCGATCAGCGCGAAGAGCAGGGCGTTGAGCATGTCGTCGAGCAGTTCCCAGAAACCGTCCAGGTAGCGGCGCGTCATGTCGTTCATCGCCAGTTTGCGGCCCAGGTTGCCGATGATCAGGCCGGCCACCACCATGGCAATCGGTGCCGACACATGCAGCTCCGACGCCAGTGCCGAGCCGCCAATGACCAGTGCGAGGGTCAGCATCACTTCGATCTGGTGCTGTTCGATGCTCTTGATCATCAGGTACACCCCGTAGCCGATGACCCCGCCAAACACCACGCCGCCGATGGCCTCATGGGCAAACAGCATGGCCGTGGCACCCACCGTGGGCGCTTCGCCCAGTTGCGCGATGCCCAGCAATACCGTGAACACCACCACCGCCGTACCATCGTTGAACAGCGACTCGCCGACGATGGTGGTCTTCAGCGGTTTGGACGCATTGGCGGTACGCAACACGCCGAGCACCGCGATTGGGTCGGTGGGAGAAATCAGCGCGCCAAACAGCAGGCAGTACAAAAAGCTCACGTGCCAGCCGAACAGGGCAAAGATGGAGTAGGCCAGGCTGCCGATCACTACGGTGGCGATCAACACGCCAAAGGTGGCGAGCAGGCCGATGGGCCAGCGATAACTGCGCAAGTCATTCAGGTTGACGTGCAAGGCACCGGCAAACAGCAGGAACGACAGCATCCAGTTCATCAGCAGGTCGCCAAAATCGATCTGGCCGATCAACTGGTGGATACGCTCTTCCAGGCCTGGGTAACCCAGCAGGCTCAGGCCTTGCAGCAACAGGGAAAACATCAGCGCGGTGACCATCACACCGATGGTGGGCGGCAGGCCGATGAAACGGAAGTTCACATACGTGAGCAGGGTGGTGAGGCAAATGAAGGCGGCAACAAGTTCAAGCATCCGGGGTCCTTGGAGGGTGGGATTGAATCAAATCCGTGGGGGGCGTGTCAGAGCAAGCATTGACCGCAACGTGGCCGCGAGGTTGCAGCGGGGTGCGGCAAAGCGGGTTTTAGTATAAACATGACGTTCAGGCCTGTGGGCTCAGGCTCGGCCCGATCCGTCATCAAGACAAAAAAGGAATAGGGTATGACCGTTGCTTTCTGGTGTGTGTTGATCGCTTTTTTCCTGCCTTACCTGTGCACGGGGGTGGCCAAGTTCAGCGGCGGCAAGTTCGGGCCCCGGCAGAACCACGACCCGCGTGCTTTCCTCGACACGCTCGAGGGGGCCGCCAAGCGTGCGCACAGCGCTCAGCTCAACAGCTTTGAAGTGACCCCGGCGTTTGCGGCGGCAGTCATCATCGCCCACGTGGCGGGGCATGCGTCCTTGGTTACTATCAATGTGCTGGCGGTGCTGTTTGTCACCAGCCGCTTGCTCTACATCATCTGCTACCTGGCCGACTGGGCAGCGTTGCGCTCGGTGGTGTGGGCGGTGGGGATGGCGTTGATTGCGGCGTTCTTTTTTGTGTCGATCTGAGGTGGTGGGCTGAACCTGTGCGGGAGACGGCGTGCCGCTCCCGCAGGTGGTCGAGGGGGTGTCAGGTGCCAGCCGGTGCGTCCGGCACCTGGGGCAGTGCGGCGCCTTTAGGCCACAGCAGCCAGATCTGCCCTTGCTGCTTCATGTTGCCCGCCAGCTCTCCCGCTGCGTCGCCAGTGCCCCAGAACAGGTCGGCGCGGACTTCGCCGGTGATGGCGCCGCCGGTGTCTTGTGCGGCGACCGGCCTGGCCAGTGCCGCGCCGTCGGGGGTGGTGGTGGACAGCCACAACAGGCTGCCCAGCGGAATGACCTTGCGGTCCACCGCCACGCTGTAGCCCGCCGTCAGCGGCACGTTCAGCGAGCCGCGTGGGCCTTCGTTGCTGTCGGGGCGGGCGCTGAAAAACACGTAGCTGGGGTTGCTCGCCAGTAATTCGGGGATCCGCTGCGGATGGGCCTTGGCCCAGGCGCTGATGGCGCCCATGGTCACGTCTTCTTTTTTCAGCTCGCCTTGTTCCACCAGCCAGCGGCCGATTGGCCGGTAAGGGTAGCCGTTCTGGTCGCCATACCCGACGCGCAACTGGCGCCCGCCCGCCAGTTGGATGCGGCCCGAGCCCTGGATTTGCAGAAACTGCAGGTCCATCGGGTTGGTCAGCCAGGCGATGGGTTTGGCGGTGGAACCCTGGCCGTTGATGGTGCTGGCGTCGTCATAGGGCTTGAGCACGCGACCTTCCAGGCGACCGCGCAGGCGTTTGCCCTTGAGTTCGGGGTAGATGCTGTCCAGGTTGACCACGATCAGGTCGTCCGGCACGCCGTACACCGGCACATGGGCGGTGGCGGTTTGGGTGAGGCTGCCGGGGTAGACCGGCTCGTAGTAGCCGGTGATCAGGCCGTTGGGGGTGTTGTCGGCCGAGCGCAGGCCGTAGACATCCAGGCGTTCCTTGAGAAACCCACGAATTGCCGTGGCCGTGGCAGGCACCGTGGCGGCGGCGCTGCAGGTGGGGCCCCACACCGCGTCGCTCTTGAGGCGCTGGCAAGCGCTGCGCCAGGATTGGAAACCGGCCTGCAAGTCGCCGTCGGACACCGCTGGCAACGCCTCCCAAGGGGCGCCGACATACGTGGCCACCGCGTGCGGTTCAGTTTTTTTGTCATCCTTGCCCGTGTCGCAGCCGGCCAGCAGCGCGAACATCGGCAGGGCCCACGCCAAGCGGCGGCTCCAGGGTTTCAGTGTGGCATTCATGCAAACATTCCCGAGGGGGTTGCCCGCCGCGCACGGCGTGTGGGGCAACCCTTGTTATTAATAGGGCTATTGGCCTTTGCGGGCGGGGCGAGGATACTGGCCGCCGTTTCCCGTGACCTTGAGCCATCATGACGTTTAAACCCTTGACCGTTGTCCTGCTCGCCTGCCTGGCGCTGTCTGCCTGCGGCGGCGTTGACCCGAATTCGCCGCTGGGCCAGCGCAAGGCCATCTTCAAGCAAATGCTCAAGACCGGCGAAGACCTGGGCGGCATGTTGCGCGGGCGCCTCCCGTTCGACGGTGCAACCTTTGCCGAAGGCGCGGTCAAGCTTGATGCCTTGTCCCACGAGCCCTGGAAACACTTCCCCAGCGTGCGTGAAGACGAGCACACCAGCGCCACCGATGCGGTGTGGCAAAAACAGGCACTGTTCCAGGACATGGCGCGAACGCTCGAAACGGCGACCGATGAGTTGGTCGTCGCCAGCCGGGCGCAGCCTTACAACGCCGACAATCTGCGGCCCGCGGTGCAGAAAGTCGAAGACGCCTGCACCGCGTGCCATAAACAGTTTCGCAATCATTGAGCCCCTGCCGGGCGGTGTTTATTTGTCGAGTTCGTCGAGGGCGCCTTGCAGCTCTTTGCGGGACTCGGCGAGTTTGTCTTTGCGCTTGTTGATCTTGTCGGCGTCCCCCTTTTTGACCGCCTTGTCCAGGTCGGCCTGACGGCGACTGACCTCGTGGCGAGCGTCGAGCACCTTGTTTTCGCGCTCTTTGCGCAGGGACGCGTCGGTGCAGTTGGCGGTGGTTTCACTCAGGGCTTTTTCCAGGCCCGCTTGTTGCTCGGTGTTGCCGTGGGCCTTGGCTTGTTCGATTTGGGTGCTGATGGCCTGGCGCTTGGCCGCGCAACCAGTAAGAGGCGGGGTGGCGTCGGCCGCCATCGATGCCGTGGACATGACGCTGGCGAGGGTCAACACGGCCAAAGGGGCAAGAAATTTCATAAAGGCTCCAAGGTAAAAAAGTCGAAATCAGGCTAGCAGGATGAATTCTGCCGGTTTGGGTCAAAACCGCCGCGCCGAGCGCTAAAACCCGTCAATGCCAGCGGCCCGTAAGGTTTCCCCCAGCGCCACCACCTGCGGGTCGCGGAAAAAAGCGCTCAACTGCGCCGCGCGCCCCGGGCCGATGCCGTCTTCGGCCAGCCAGGCCTGGGTGTCTCTGGCCACCAGCGCCGCCCAGCCACCGTGCAAGTGGTTACGGGCGGTGGGCGGTACGCCGAGGGCCTTGAGCCATTGAGCGAACGGTTTCTGTCGGGCGCTGCGCAGGCTGTCGAGCAAGCGGGTACGGCTGCGCTCGCCCAAGCCGTCAATGGTAGCAAGCTCTGCCGCATCCAGGCTCAACCAATCCAGCAAACCGTTGATTAGACCGGCCTGGATCAAAGTGTTCCATGTCTGGCGACCCATCTGTGGCAACGCCAGGCCCTGATGGCCGCCCAGCCAGGTGAGGCGGGCGAGCAGTTGCTCCTCACAGCCCGGCGACAGCTGCCAGCAACTTCGCGAATGGAAGTCTTTGGCGTGCGGCACCTTGAGGTCGACCCGTGGCTGGCTGCGCAAGATGACCTGCTCCAGGCGCGGGATCACCTGCCCGGCGAGGCTGATGGACACCTGATCGCCGGGGCGGATGTCCAGGCTTTGCCACTGTGCCAGCGAGCCTGCGCTGACCCGGCGGATTTGCCGGTCGTCGAGCCACACCGGGTCCAGCACCAGGATCGGGGTGATGCGCCCCGTGCGGCCGATCTTGAAATGCACCGCCTGCACCTGGGCCAGCGCACTCGACAACGGGTATTTCCAGGCCACCGCCCAATACGGCGCGCTGACTTTCCAGCGATCGGCGGCGGGGCGCTGGCTTTGATGCAGCACCACGCCATCGCTGGCGAAGGGCAGGGGATGTGTGTACCAATAATCGCGCCAGCGGGCGGCGTCGCCGAGGTGTGCGACGGGTTGGCTGAAACGCTGGCTGTCGGTAAACCCCCACTGCGTCAGTTGGTCGAGCCGTTGGGCCATGTCTGCCGGGCCCTCGGGCCAAGCCCACACAAACAGGCCGATGCCGACCGCCTCGGTGGCGCTCAACTGCAAACGGTTCATCAGCCCGGCCACTTTGCTGCGGGCATTGAGGCCGCCTTTCGCGGCTTGGACGTGCCCGTCCAGGCGCCAGTAGAGCTCACCTTGCAGCAGCGCATCCACCGGCGTGGGCAATTGCTGGACGATGCCCGGGATCTGGCGGGCGGACACTGACCAGTCCTGCCCCAACACCCCGTCGCCACGGCTGATGACCTGGTGCAAGCGGCCCTTGCGATACACCAGCGTCACGGCCACGCCATCGACTTTGGGTTGCACCCACACGTCGTGGCGTGTGCTCAACCACTGGCCAACGGCGGGTTCATCCAGCAACTTTTCCAGGCCGGTGTGCGGCACGGGATGGCGCAGGGTGCCGCGTGAGGTGGCTAGTGGGTGGTCGCTGGCCGGGGTGGGCGAGGGGAAGCATGCGCGCCACAGGTTCAGGCGCTGGCGGGCCTGGTCGTAGAGTTCGTCGCTGATCAACGACTGGCCCAGCCGGTGGTAGCTGTCATCCCAGGTGCGCACCTGTTGTTGCAGCGTGCCGATCTGCGTGTGTGCCTGCTCGGCCGTCCAGCCGGGGCAGGTTTGAGCCAGGGCCGTGGGGGTGGGGGCCGCGCATAAAAGGGCCGCGAGTAAGCGCCTCAACAGTTTCATCATGAGCATCCTTGCTCCGAAAGGACGCCCAGCCTACGCCACCCGCGCAGGCACAAAAAAGCCCCGCGAAGGCGAGGCTTTTTACCCGATGTGTCGGCCTGCGGGGGCAGGCCGCACGGGGTCTTGCTGGCAGCGTCAGACGATTACAGGCCCGCAGCAGTACGCAGGTCGTTGGCGCGGTCAGTCTTTTCCCAGGTGAACGTGGTAAAGGTGTCGTCACCCACGGTCTTCTGCGCCGGGGTACGGCCGAAGTGACCGTAGGCCGCGGTTTCCTGGTACATCGGGTGCAGCAGGTCGAGCATGGTGGTGATGGCGTAAGGGCGTAGGTCGAACACTTCACGCACCAGCTTGACGATCTTGTCGTCGCTGATCTTGCCGGTGCCAAAGGTGTTCAGCGAGATCGACGTAGGTTGGGCCACGCCGATGGCGTAGGACACCTGGATCTCGCAGCGCTCGGCCAGGCCGGCGGCAACGATGTTCTTGGCCACGTAACGACCGGCGTAGGCTGCCGAACGGTCAACCTTGGACGGGTCCTTGCCGGAGAACGCGCCACCGCCGTGACGGGCCATGCCGCCGTAGCTGTCGACAATGATCTTGCGACCGGTCAGGCCGCAGTCGCCCACCGGGCCGCCGATGATGAACTGGCCGGTCGGGTTGATGTGGAACTGGGTGTCGCGGGTCAGCAGGTCGGCAGGCAGCACGTGCTTGACGATCAGCTCCATCACGCCTTCACGCAGGTCGTTGTAGGACACGTCCGGGTTGTGCTGGGTCGACAGCACGACGGCGTCGATGGCGACGACTTTGCCGCCTTCATAACGGCAGGTCACCTGGGACTTGGCGTCCGGACGCAGCCACGGCAGTTGGCCGGACTTGCGGGCCTCGGCCTGGCGCTGCACCAGCTGGTGGGAGAAGGTGATCGGTGCGGGCATCAGCACGTCGGTTTCGTTGCTGGCGTAGCCGAACATCAGGCCCTGGTCACCGGCGCCCTGGTCTTCAGGCTTGGCGCGGTCCACACCCTGGTTGATGTCGGGCGACTGCTTGCCGATGATGTTCATCACGCCGCAGGTCGCGCCGTCAAAGCCTACGTCGGAGCTGGTGTAGCCGATGTCGGTGATCACGTCACGAACGATCTGTTCCAGGTCCACCCAGGCGGAGGTGGTGACTTCGCCAGCGATGATCGCCACGCCGGTCTTTACCAGCGTTTCGCACGCCACGCGGGCGAACTTGTCTTCAGCAATGATGGCGTCCAGCACGGCGTCCGAAATCTGGTCGGCGATTTTGTCCGGATGGCCTTCAGACACGGATTCGGAGGTGAAAAGGGAGTACTCGCTCATATCGATGTTTTCCTGATATTTACCGAAGTTGGGTGTCGCCAGCCGGTCGCTGAAAGTGGCGGACCTGAATCTGGAAACCGTTACGTAGGCCTACATACAGACTTTCCCCGGGCACAAGTCCCGCAGCGGTGGCCCAACGGGCCAGATCGTCCTGTTCAAACCCCAACCAGAGATCACCGCAGGCCTCCTTGGCCCAACTCTGGTTGTGGCTGCATAAATCGGTGACCAACAAGCTGCCGCCCGCTTGCAGCAGGTTCGCCATCTGCTTGAGGGCATCGGCGGGGGCGGCGAAATGGTGCAGCACCATGTTCAGCACCACGCAATCGGCGTGCAGGCTGGTGGGGTTCAGCGCGTCCGCCAACTGCAGGCGAACATTGCCCAGCGCTTCGCGTTCGCACAGCTGGCGCGCCAGTTCGAGCATGGCCGGGCTGTTGTCCAGCGCCGTGACCTGATGAAAACGCCGCGCCAGCTCGGGCAGAAAACCACCGTCGCCGGGCCCGACTTCCACCGCCGTGGCGGTGTCACTGAAACTCAGCTTGTCCAGCAGCGCCAACACGCTTTCGCGGTACTGCGACAGCCCGGCGATCAAGTCCTGCTGGGCGCGAAACTTCTCCGCTACCCGCGAGAAAAAGTCCTGGCTGGCGGCGGCGCGTTGGGCGTGCACCTGGTTGATCCGCGTCTGCACATCGGCGGGCAGCGGCAGGTTGTCCACTTCATCAAGCAAGGCCGCGTGCAGCTTGCCGCCCAACTGTTCGGCGTGGGGCAGGGCACGGCGGTAAAAAATCGCATTGCCTTCGCGGCGGGTGGCGACCAGGTCGGCCTGGGCCAGCACCTTCAAGTGGTGGCTCATGCCGGACTGGCCGATGGCGAAGATCTGCGCCAGCTCCAGCACCCCAAAGGAATCGTTGGTCAGCGCCCGCAGCACATTCAGGCGCAACGGCTCGCCAGCGGCCTTGCACAGGGCGGCCAGCTCGTCGCAATCGTCGGGGCGAATGGAGGGGGCGGATGCGTTCATAGGTCCAGCAGTCTAGAGACGGGGTGCGGTCGCTGCAAGACCAATATCAAAAAGTTTTGATATTGGTCGATAATCGGCGGTTATAAGCCGTGGCTATAAGCAATAGACGAAGCGTTGAAACACTTCTGCAGGGGTTTGCCGGGCAAAGCACAGGAAAAAATCCCTCAACTGACTATCTGTCATTGCCCGCAGGCGGTGGCTCTGGGAAAATGCCGATCCTTTTTTCCGTTTCTTTTATTCAACTCCAGGAGATCTGCGATGCCCAGCCGTCGTGAGCGTGCCAACGCTATTCGTGCCCTCAGCATGGATGCCGTGCAAAAAGCCAACAGCGGCCATCCCGGTGCCCCGATGGGCATGGCGGATATCGCCGAGGTGCTTTGGCGCGATTATCTGAAACACAACCCGAGCAACCCGTCGTTCGCCGACCGTGACCGGTTCATCCTGTCCAACGGCCACGGCTCGATGCTGATCTACTCGCTGCTGCACCTGACCGGCTACGACGTCACCATCGATGACCTCAAGAGCTTCCGCCAGCTGCACAGCCGCACCCCGGGCCACCCGGAATTCGGCTACACCCCGGGTGTCGAAACCACCACCGGCCCCCTGGGCCAAGGCCTGGCCAACGCCGTGGGTTTTGCCCTGGCCGAAAAAGTGCTGGGCGCGCAGTTTAACCGTCCTGGCCACAACATCGTCGACCACCACACCTACGTGTTCCTGGGTGATGGTTGCATGATGGAAGGCATTTCCCACGAAGTGGCCTCCCTGGCCGGCACCCTGGGCCTGGGCAAGCTGATCGCGTTCTACGATGACAACGGCATCTCCATCGACGGCGAAGTCGAAGGCTGGTTCACCGACGACACGCCAAAGCGTTTCGAAGCCTACAACTGGCAGGTGATCCGCAACGTCGACGGCCACGATCCGGAAGAGATCAAGACCGCCATCGACACCGCCCGCAAGAGCGAGCAGCCGACCCTGATCTGCTGCAAGACCACCATTGGCTTCGGCTCGCCAAACAAGCAAGGCAAAGAAGACTGCCACGGCGCCCCGCTGGGTGACGCGGAAATCGCCCTGACCCGTGAAGCGCTGAAGTGGACCCACGGTCCGTTCGAAATCCCGGCCGACATTTATGCCGAGTGGGACGCCAAGGAAGCCGGTCTTGCCGCCGAAGCCGAGTGGGACCAGCGTTTCGCGGCCTACTCCGCCGAGTTCCCGGAACTGGCCAACGAGCTGGTCCGCCGCCTGGCCGGTGACTTGCCTGCCGACTTCTCGGAAAAAGCCTCGGCCTACATCGCCGAAGTCGCGGCCAAGGGCGAAACCATCGCCAGCCGCAAAGCCAGCCAGAACACCCTGAACGCCTTTGGCCCGCTGCTGCCCGAGATCCTCGGCGGTTCGGCGGACCTGGCCGGTTCCAACCTGACCCTGTGGAAAGGCTGCAAAGGTGTCTCGGCTGAAGACGCCAGCGGCAACTACATGTACTACGGCGTGCGCGAGTTCGGCATGAGCGCCATCATGAACGGCGTGTCGCTGCACGGTGGCCTGGTGCCTTACGGCGCGACCTTCCTGATGTTCATGGAATACGCCCGCAACGCCGTGCGTATGGCTGCGCTGATGAAGAAGCGCGTGATTCACGTCTACACCCACGACTCCATCGGCCTGGGCGAAGACGGCCCGACGCACCAGCCGGTCGAGCAACTGACCAGCCTGCGCACCACGCCGAACCTGGACACCTGGCGCCCTTCGGACGCCGTGGAATCGGCCGTGGCCTGGAAACACGCCATCGAGCGTAAGGACGGCCCGTCGGCGCTGATCTTCTCCCGTCAGAACCTGCAGCACCAGGTACGCACCGACGCGCAGATCGCCGACATCAGCCGCGGTGGCTACGTGCTCAAGGACTGCGTGGGCGAGCCGCAACTGATCCTGATCTCCACCGGTTCCGAAGTGGGCCTGACCGTTCAGGCGTACGACAAGCTGACCGAGCAAGGCGTGAACGTGCGCGTGGTTTCCATCCCGTGCACCAGCGTGTTCGATGCCCAGGACGCAGGCTACAAGCAGTCGGTACTGCCGGTGCAAGTGGGCGCGCGCATTGCCATCGAAGCGGCTCATGCAGACTTTTGGTACAAGTACGTGGGCCTGGAAGGCCGCGTGATCGGCATGACCACCTACGGTGAGTCGGCGCCGGCGCCAGCGTTGTTTGAAGAGTTTGGTTTCACCCTGGAAAACATCCTGGGCCAGGCGCAAGAACTGCTGGAAGACTAAGTCAGTCTGCGTTGTCTGTGCTGACGCTATCGCGGCGATGCGGCGCCCCGACACGCTTGCTCCCACCTTTGGACTGCGGTCTGATGTGGCGGCGGGTGTGTCGGGTCGCCGCATCGCCGCAATGGCGTCAGAACATTCAACACCGTACGAACATTGATCGAGAACCCCATGCCTGCACCGCGTCGCTACAAAGTTGCACTCAACGGCTACGGCCGCATTGGTCGTTGCGTCTTGCGTGCTCTGTTCGAGCGAGGGGCGGCGGCCGGGTTTGAAATTGTGGCGATCAATGACCTGGCCGACATGGCCAGCATCGAATACCTGACACGCTTTGACTCCACCCACGGCCGCTTCCCCGGCGAAGTGCGGGTCGAGGACGATTGTCTGCACATTAATGGCAACTGCGTGAAAGTGTTGCGCAGTGCCACCCCCGAAGGCATCGACTGGCACGCACTGGGCGTGGACCTGGTGCTGGAGTGTTCCGGTGTGTATCACACCCGCGCCGACGGCCAGCGCTTTCTGGATGCCGGCGCGCCGCGTGTGCTGTTTTCCCAGCCGATGGCCAGCGAGGCGGATGTGGACGCCACCATCGTCTATGGCATCAACCAGAACTGCCTGACCGGCGATGAACTGCTGGTGTCCAACGCCTCCTGCACCACCAACTGCAGCGTGCCGCTGTTGCACCTGCTGGACCAGGCGGTGGGCCTGGACTACGTGTCCATCACCACGATTCACTCGGCAATGAACGACCAGCCGGTCATCGATGCCTACCACCATGAAGACCTGCGCCGTACACGCTCGGCGTTCCAGTCGGTGATTCCGGTGTCCACCGGCCTTGCGCGCGGCATCGAGCGACTGTTGCCGGAACTTGCCGGGCGAATCCAGGCCAAAGCCGTACGGGTGCCGACGGTGAATGTGTCGTGCCTGGACATCACCATGCAGACCGTCAGCGACACCGACGCGGGCGAGATCAACCGGATATTGCGCGACGCCGCGACGAGTGGCCCGCTCAAAGGCCTGCTGGCCTACACCGAGTTGCCGCACGCCAGCTGTGATTTCAACCATGACCCGCATTCGGCCATTGTCGATGCCAGCCAGACCCGCGTTTCGGGCCCACGGCTGGTGAACATCCTGGCCTGGTTCGACAACGAATGGGGCTTTGCCAACCGAATGCTCGACGTTGCAGGCCATTACCTGCACATCGCCTCACCACAACCTCAACAGTAATTCAGGAACTGCGACCCATGACCGTGTTGAAGATGACCGACCTCGATCTGCAAGGTAAGCGCGTATTGATCCGCGAAGACCTCAACGTCCCGGTCAAGGACGGTGTTGTCACCAGCGATGCGCGAATCCTGGCCTCGCTGCCGACCATTAAGCTGGCCCTGGAAAAAGGCGCGGCCGTAATGGTGTGTTCTCACCTGGGACGCCCGACCGAGGGTGAGTTTTCGGCCGAAAACAGCCTCAAGCCGGTCGCCGATTACCTGAGCAAGGCCCTGGGCCGTGAAGTGCCGTTGGTGGCCGATTACCTGGGCGGTGTTGACGTCAAGGCGGGCGACATCGTGTTGTTCGAAAACGTGCGCTTCAACAAAGGCGAGAAAAAGAACAGCGACGAACTGGCCCAGCAATACGCGGCCCTGTGCGACGTGTTCGTGATGGACGCCTTTGGCACCGCGCACCGCGCCGAAGGTTCGACCCATGGCGTGGCCAAGTTCGCCAAGGTCGCCGCGGCGGGCCCGCTGCTGGCCGCTGAGCTGGACGCACTGGGCAAGGCGCTGGGCGCACCGGCCCAGCCAATGGCCGCCATCGTGGCTGGCTCCAAAGTGTCCACCAAGCTGGACGTGCTCAACAGCCTGAGCCAGATCTGCAACCAGTTGATCGTCGGCGGCGGCATTGCCAACACCTTCCTGGCCGCTGCCGGTCACCCGGTGGGCAAGTCGTTGTACGAGCCGGACCTGCTGGACACCGCCCGTGCCATCGCGGCCAAGGTCAGCGTGCCGTTGCCGGTGGACGTGGTGGTGGCCAAGGAGTTCGCCCAGAGCGCCGAAGCCACCGTCAAGGCCATCGCTGACGTGGCGGCCGACGACATGATTCTGGACATTGGCCCGCAAACCGCAGCCCACTTCGCCGAACTGCTGAAGTCGTCCAAGACCATCCTGTGGAACGGCCCGGTGGGCGTGTTCGAGTTCGACCAGTTCGGCCATGGCACCCAAGTGCTGGCCAAGGCCATCGCCGACAGCGCTGCGTTCTCCATCGCCGGTGGCGGTGACACCCTGGCGGCCATCGACAAATATGGCGTTGCTGAACAAATCTCCTACATTTCTACCGGTGGCGGTGCATTCCTCGAGTTCGTCGAAGGCAAAGTGCTGCCCGCCGTTGAAGTGCTGGAAAGCCGCGCCAAAGACTGAGGCCGGTGATCAGGAAAAGGAGCCTTCCCATGATCAAATCGATCGCGCTCGTTGTGGCAGTCGGCCTGCTGGCCGGCTGCAGCAGTGCGCCCAAGCCCGCGCCTGAAGCAGACACGGGCGGGCCGCCGCACAAGCGCTGCTACCAGGCGGACTGGCAGGCTGAAACCCTGCCGGTGATCAGCAAGCGCATCGGGCCGCAGCGGTTGGAAAAGTACGACACCCCGTCCGAAGGGTCGGAACAGGGTTGCCCTTGACGGGTCTGATCCATTAACCGACTGCACCGAGGAATGATAATGAAAGGCGTCATCGCCCTGGCCGCATTGGCTGTGTTGAGTGGTTGCAGCAGCTTGAACCTGTTCGACAAGGCCCAGCCTTCGGACACGTGGACCACCTGGACGTGCGACAGCCAGGCGCAAGTCAACTGGCGTTTTGCCGACGCGGCCCGCAGCCAGGTGGACGTGCGCCTGGGCGGTTCTGCCCAGGTGTACCGCCTTAAACAAGACGTGGCTGCCTCGGGGGTGTTGTACACCGATGGCCAGTTGGCGTTTCACACAAAAGGTGAGGAAGGCCTGGTTTACTGGGTCGCCACCGATGATTTGATCGGGCGTGGCTGCAAAGCCCAATAAGCCTGACAGCAATAACGATTCAGCAGGTTGGATGCGTAAAGCCTGACCTGCAATAACTTGAATAGCAGCCGCCGCTACGGCAGGCTTGCACGATTAACGACCCTCGACCGGGAGAGATACACCATGGCACTTATCAGCATGCGTCAAATGCTGGACCACGCAGCCGAGTTCGGCTACGGCGTCCCAGCCTTTAACGTCAACAACCTCGAGCAGATGCGCGCCATCATGGAAGCCGCTGACAAGACTGACTCCCCCGTGATCGTCCAGGCTTCGGCCGGTGCCCGCAAATACGCCGGTGCCCCCTTCCTGCGTCACCTGATCCTGGCCGCCATCGAAGAATTCCCGCACATCCCGGTGTGCATGCACCAGGACCACGGCACCAGCCCTGACGTGTGCCAGCGCTCCATCCAACTGGGCTTCAGCTCGGTGATGATGGACGGCTCGCTCGGCGAAGACGGCAAGACCCCGACCGACTACGAATACAACGTGCGCGTGACCCAACAGACCGTGGCCATGGCCCACGCCTGCGGCGTTTCGGTAGAA
Source organism: Pseudomonas sp. SDO5215_S409 (assembly GCF_054071325.1). Classification (NCBI taxonomy): domain Bacteria; kingdom Pseudomonadati; phylum Pseudomonadota; class Gammaproteobacteria; order Pseudomonadales; family Pseudomonadaceae; genus Pseudomonas; species Pseudomonas sp. SDO5215_S409. The sequence continues at coordinate 38,713 of NZ_JBSVWN010000031.1, forward strand.
GGCGAGCTGGGCTGCCTGGGTTCGCTGGAAACCGGCATGGCCGGTGAAGAAGACGGCATCGGCGCCGAAGGCGTGCTGGACCACAGCCAGATGCTGACCGACCCGGAAGAAGCTGCCGATTTCGTGAAAAAGACCCAGGTCGATGCCCTGGCCATCGCCATCGGCACCAGCCACGGCGCGTACAAGTTCACCAAGCCGCCTACCGGCGACGTGCTGGCCATCGACCGCATCAAGGAAATCCACAAGCGCATCCCCAACACCCACCTGGTGATGCACGGTTCGTCCTCGGTGCCGCAAGAGTGGCTGGCGATCATCAACCAGTACGGCGGCGACATCAAGGAAACCTACGGCGTGCCGGTTGAAGAAATCGTCGAAGGCATCAAGTACGGCGTGCGCAAGGTCAACATCGACACCGACCTGCGCCTGGCGTCCACCGGCGCCATGCGCCGCCTGATGGCGACCAACCCGAGCGAGTTCGACCCGCGTAAATTCTTCGGCGCCACCGTGACCGCCATGCGTGACGTGTGTATCGCACGTTATGAAGCGTTCGGTACGGCCGGCAATGCGTCGAAGATCAAGCCGATCTCGCTGGAAGCGATGTACCAGCGTTACCTCAAGGGTGAGCTGAACGCCAAGGTGAACTAAGCCTCAGGCGCTACTGAAAAAACCCGCAGCGATGCGGGTTTTTTTGTGGGCGCCATGCGGGTCGGCCAGGGTTTACTGATGATCAATATCCAGCTTGGCAAACGTCACCTTGCCGCCTTCCTGGCTGTTGCCGCTGTTGTCCTGCACATACACCCCGGCCTTGAAATACAGCGGCTTGGTGCCCCAGGCGGCACCGATGCGTTCGTTCCACTGCCCGTTGGCCGCGTTGATGCTCAGCAGGCCGGCCTTGTTGAGGTGGATGACGTACGTGAAGTTGCGGTTGAGCGGCACGTTTTCGGCGACGACAACCGTACGTCCCTCGCCGTCGTCCGGGCGCATGCGGACTTTGGCGATGACGCTGCCGGTTTGTTTGCTGTCCTTGTACTGGTACTCCAGCTTTATCAGCGGCTTGGTGCTCTGGTACGCGTGGATCTGGCCAATGACCACGCGCCCCGAGGACGGCACCTGATTGATCGCAAGCGTGGCGCGCAGGAAGTTGTCGGCCTGGTCGTAGGTCCAGTTGCGCAGGCGGCCGTCGGCGTAGGTTTCGCGCAGTTCGCTGCGCGGGTACTCGGTGTTGGCGGTACGGCTGCCGGTGACTGGGGCCCAGAAAAACAGCGTGCCGGAGTCGGCATGGAAGTAGCTGTTCTTGAAACCGCTCACCAGCCTGGGCGTGTCGATGGTGGTGGGGGGCGTGCCGACGGGAATGGTCAGGTTCCAGGTGGACAGGTCAATCATGGGTAGGGCCTTTGGGCGGGAGAAATGGGCACCTTTATAAAACGCGATATCGCGCTTGTTAATGCTTTATTGACGCCAAGTAACTGTCAAAAAGCCATGTTTCCCTTACGGCGTGGGCTGTGAGCATTGACCGTTAGTCGGCTTCCTGCGCTTTGGCGCAATGATGGCATTGTCATAGCTTCTGCTTTGCCGGATCCGCGGCTAGAGTGATCCCTCAGTATTCGTCCGGTTATGTGGCAAAAATGACCGGATTAGCTTGAAAAGGAAGATTTGTGCATGGAACGCGCTCCAACCCCCGCTGGTGAAGGTGGTTCAGTTCTTTTGGTGGTCGATGACTATCCCGAAAACCTGACCAGCATGCGTGCGCTTTTGCAGCGCGAAGACTGGCAGGTGGTCACTGCCGCTTCCGGTGTCGAAGCCCTGGAGCTGTTGCTCAGGCATGAAGTCGACCTGGTCCTGCTGGACGTGATGATGCCCGGCATGGACGGTTTTGAAGTGGCGCGGCTGATGCGCGGCAGCCAGCGGACGCGGATGACGCCGATCATCTTTCTGAGCGCCAACGCCCAATCGTCAGCGGCGGTGCTGGAGGGCTACGCCAGCGGCGCGATCGATTACCTGCTCAAACCCTTCGACCCCAATATCCTCAAGCCCAAGGTCCAGGCGTTGCTGGAACACCAGCGCAACCGCCGGGCGCTCCAGCGCCTGAGCCACGACCTGGAATCGGCCCGCGCGTTTAATGCCTCGGTGCTGGACAACGCCGCCGAAGGCATCCTGGTGGTGGGCGAAGACGGCGTGATCAGCTACGCCAACCCGGCGATTTCGCGGTTGCTCAACGCCCCGGTGGCCGAGTTGTGCGGCGCCCAGTTTCTGGACTTTCTCCAAAAGCCTCACGTACCCGACTGGTCCGGTTCGGCGTTGTATGAAGGCTATAAACGCCGCGAAACCTGGCGCTTGCATGACGCTATCCTGCGCACGGCCGTTGGCCAGCAATTACCGGTGGCCATGTCTTGCGCGCCGTTGCCCGCCGAGCAGCAGGCAATGGTGGTGACGGTGTTGAATATGTCTGAAGTGCGCCACCTGCATCAGCAGTTGGAGTTCCAGGCCGTCACCGACCCGCTGACCGGCCTGCTCAACCGACGCGGCTTTTACCAGGCCGTGGAAAACGTGCTGCGGCGCAACGAGCGCAGCGGACGCTCGTTGGTGTTGTTGTACCTGGACCTGGACGGCTTCAAGCGCGTCAACGATTCGTTGGGCCACGATGCGGGTGACCGGGTGTTGCGCTGGGTGTCGGAACAGCTCAAGGCGTGCCTGCGCTCCTATGACTTGCTTGGGCGCATGGGCGGGGATGAATTCACCGCGTTGCTGGAACTGGAGTTCGCCGAGCAGGCCGCAAAAATTGCCGAAAAACTGATCGAACGGGTGTCGATCTCGCAACAGGTCGAGGGCCTTGAGGTGTTGCTCGGGGTCAGTATCGGCATCGCCACCTTTCCCGACTGCGGCTCGGACATTAACAGCCTGCTGCGTGCAGCCGACGTGGCCATGTACGAAGCCAAGCGTGCGGGCCGTCAGCAATATCGCTATTACGACCAGGAAATGAACGGCCGCGCCCGCTCGCGGCTGATGCTTGAAGACAGCGTGCGCAGCGCCATCGAACAAAAGGACTTCACCCTGGTGTACCAACCGCAGGTGTCGCTGCACGATGGGCATTTGCGCGGAGTCGAGGCGCTGCTGCGCTGGCAGCACCCCAGCGTCGGGGACGTGCCGCCCGGGCTGTTTTTGCCGTTGCTGGAAGAAGCACGGCTGATCAACCAGCTGAGCAACTGGATCTACCAGCAGGCCGCCGAGCAGCGCCAGGCCTGGGCCGCGCTGGGTGACGAGTTGGTGCTGAGCATGAGTTTGAGCAGCAGCCAGTTCAAGATGCCCAACCTGGTCAACCAGTTGCAGCAAGTGCTGGAGCGCCATGGGCTACAGGGCCGGCAACTGGAAGTGGAAATCAGCGAAGAAAGCCTGATGCACCACCGGGACGAGTCGGTCAAACAGCTCAAGCTGCTGCGCCAGGCCGGGGTGCGCATTGCCCTGGATGACTTTGGCGCCGGGCTTTGTTCCCTGGCCCACCTGCGGGACCTGGTGTTCGACACCCTCAAGCTCGACCCGCAACTGGTCGCCCGCTTGCCCGACTCGCCGCGTGATGCGGCGGTGGTGCGCAGCCTGATCGAACTGTGTCGGCATTTTGACTTGCAGGTGATCGCCGAAGGTGTCGAAACGGTCGAGCAATACGACTGGCTCAAGGCCAATGGTTGCGACTTTGTACAGGGGCCCTGGGTGGCGCAGCCCCTGGTCGCCCAGGAAGTGACGGACTGGCACCTGCGCGCAGCGCCGCGCTGAATTCGCTACACTGGCGGCCTTCACATCCCGTTGTTGGCCGCCATGACCGCGTTGAAATACCTCCAGGCCTATCCCGCTGCGTTGCAGGAGCAAGTGCGCCAGTTGATCGCCAAAGACCAACTGGGTGCCTACCTGACCCAGCGCTACCCAGAGCGGCACGGGGTGCAGAGCGACAAGGCGCTGTACGGCTACGCCCAGGCCCTGAAGCAGGAACACCTGCGCAACGCGCCGGCCATCGACAAAGTGCTGTTCGACAACCGCCTGGACCTGACCCACCGTGCCCTCGGCCTGCACACCACGGTGTCACGGGTGCAGGGTGGCAACCTCAAGGCCAAGAAAGAAATCCGCATCGCCGCGTTGTTCAAGGACGCGGCGCCCGAGTTTTTGCGCATGATCGTGGTGCACGAGCTGGCGCACTTCAAGGAATCGGACCACAACAAGGCGTTCTACAAACTCTGCCAATACATGATGCCCGACTACCATCAGGTGGAATTCGACCTGCGGGTGTACCTGACCTGGCGGGATCTGCAGGGCAAGACTTAACCTTCCAAAGGCGCTCGAGCATGGATGTCAGCAAGACCAAAAGCAGTTTCTACCGCCGCCTGTACGTGGCGTACCTGATCGACAGCGGGCTGGCCAACAGCGTGCCGGCGCTGACCGAGGTGACGGGCATGCCCCGGCGCACGGCGCAGGACACCATTGCCGCCTTGGCCGACCTGGACATCGTCTGTGTGTTCGAGCAGCAAGCCGGCGCCCGCAATCACGCGGGCTGCTACCGGATCCACGCGTGGGGCGCCATCGACCGCAGCTGGATCGAGGCGAACCTGCCTTCGATCAAGCGGGTGCTGGACTACCCCTGACTCAAGGGGGCCTTGAACCGCGAGGCCCGGGTTTTCAGTCGCGGCGCATGCCGATGTGGGGAATGTCGTCCTCAAGGTATTGCTCGCCCGCCACCACGAACCCGTATCGCCCGTAGTACCCCTGCAAATGGGCCTGGGCCGACAGAAAGATCGGCATTTGCGGCCAGAGCTTGTCTATCTGGCGCAAGGTTTCTTCCATCATTACGTGCCCCAGCCCTGTCCCGCGCGCGCTGGGCGCCACGATCACGCGGCCAATCACCACGTCACCGCCTTGGGTGTCCGGGTCCAGCAGGCGCAGGTAGGCCACCAACTGGTTATCGTGCCAGGCCATCAGGTGGTGGGTGTCACCTTCCAGGTCCTGCCCGTCGATGTCCTGATAGACGCATTTCTGCTCCACCACGAACACCTCGGCGCGCAGGCGCAGGAGGGCGTAAAGCTGGTCCTTGCCCAGATCATTGTGGTGTTTGCAGACCCAGTCGATTGTCATCGCGTTTTCTCCCTAAAGACGTGCCGGTGATAGTAAGCCCATGGCATAAAAAGTCGTGGGTTTTGTGAGTGGCGTCAATTTGCCATCATTGCGCACTGGCGACCGCGCCTCCTTTGTGTACTCTGCTATACAGCGCGAGCGATGAACCCGGTCCATCGCTCGGAAGGATCTGCTTGCAGCGAAAGGACCCCCCGCATGCCGCGTTTGCCTCATGCCGTTGCTTTGCTCGCTCTGCTCCTGCTGGCCCAGACAGCGGCGGCCGAGCGCCTGCGCCTGGTGGCGGACGCCTGGCCGCCGTTCACCGACGCGACCCTGGTCAATGGCGGCCTGGCCACCGACCTCGTCACCACCGCCCTGGCCCGCGCCGGTTACGCCAGCGAATTTGAACAAGTGCCGTGGGCCCGGGCGCTGATGGGCGTGGGCGACGGGCGTTATGACGTGTTGATCAACGCCTGGTTTGACGAGCCGCGCACCCGGTTGGGACAGTTTTCCGCCGAGTACCTGCTCAACCGGGTGGTGTTTCTCAAGCACCGTGATGACCCCATCGACTACCAGGATCTGACGCAGCTGTACGACGATTCCATCGCAATCGTGCGCGGTTACGCCTATTCGCCTGCGTTCGACAATGACGCAAACCTACAGAAAGTCCCGGTGCACAACTTCGCGATGGCGGTGCGGATGGTGGCGGCCAAGCGCGTGCGGCTCACCGTAGAGGATGAATTCGTGGCCCGTTACTACCTGGCGCGCGAGTCACCCCGCGTGCGCAGTTCGTTGGCGTTCTTGCCCAAGCCGCTGGCCGAGAACGGCCTGCACATCCTGGTGAGCCTGAAAAACCCGCAACACGCACAAATCGTCGCCGGGTTTGACCGCGAGATTGCCCGGATGAAGGCCGATGGGACCTATGGGCGCCTGTTGAAGCAGCACGGAATGTAGGCCCCTATACATCCCTTATCAGGTGCGCCGCCAGCGTGCGCAGCGGCCCCAGTTGGCGACAGATCAGCGCCAGTTGCGTTTGCACCAACCGCTGGCCCTCGTCGATTTCGTCCGGCATCTGCTCAAGGTCTGCGGCCAGCGCTTCTTCGGCATCGCTCTGCACCGCGATCGCCTGTTTGTTGGCCAGCGCCGTGGCGATCTCATCGATGCTGTTGGCCAGGGTGTGGCCGGCGCCGTCGATCAGGTGTTCGCGCATTTCAGCGGGCAGTTCGGTGCCGCGGTGGGCGCCCAGGCCCGACAAATAGCTGAGCAGGGTGTGGGACAGCACCAGAAAGCGGAAGCCTACGTCGGCTTCTTTGCGGAAATGACCGGGCTCCATCAGCATGTTGGCCAGGGTGGTGGACAGCGCTGCGTCGGCGTTGTGGGCGTTGCGTCGGGCCAGGCGGTAAGCCAGGTCGTCGCTTTTGCCCTGGGCGTATTGCTGCATGATCTGGCGCAGGTAGATGCTGTTGCAGGTCAGGGTATTGGCCAACACCTTGTTCAGGCGGCGGCCTTGCCAGTCTGGCAGGAACAAAAATACCGCCAGGCCCGCGATCAGGCTGCCGAGCAGGGTGTCCAGCAGGCGCGGCAGGAACAGCCCGTAGCCGTCGCCCACCTGGTTGAAGCAGAACAGCACCATCAAGGTGATGGCGGCCGTGGCCAGGGTGTAGCGGGTGGTGCGGTTGATAAAGAACACCAGGCCTGCGGCGATGGCGAACAACGACTGCACGATGGGGTTGGGGAACAGGTCGAACAGCGCCCAGGCCACGGTGAGGCCGATGGCCGTGCCGACGATCCGCTGGCCCAGTTTGCGGCGGGTGGCGCCGTAGTTGGGCTGGCACACAAACAATGTGGTGAGGATGATCCAGTAACCCTGCGAGGGGTGGATCAAGTGCACCATGCCGTAACCGACACTCAGCGCCAGCGGCAGGCGCAGGGCGTGGCGAAACAGCAGCGACGTGGGCGTGAGCTGGGTGCGCAGGCGTGTCCACATCTCCCGGGCATTGCGCGGCGAGCGGTCGAGCAGGCTGCTGTCGGTGGCGTCGGCCAGGCTGTCGGGGTTGCTGGCGTCGCTGAGCAGGCGGTCCAGGGTCGAGAGGTTGGTGGCCAGCGCCCGCAACGAGCGCAGCAGGCCGCGCCAGGCCGGGTTGCTCTGGATGCGCAGGTGTTCCAGCGAGGCGTTCAGGTCGCCCAGGGCTTCGGCGAAGCTGGCGTCGTACACGAACGGCTGGCGCAACTGGATCGACTCGGCCAGGCCCTGGCAGGCCTTGCCCTGCTGGCGTAACAGGCGCTGGCAGCGGAACAGCACGTCACTGTGGAAGAACGCTTCGGCCAGGGCGTTGTAGGGGTAGTGCGATGAACTGGCGCGTTCGTGGATGTCCTGGGCCAGGAAATACAGCTTCAGGTAGCGGCTGACCTTCGAGCCCGGTCGGCCATTGCCCACGCGGTGCAGGATGATTTCCTTCGCAGCATTCAGCGCCGCCACCACCCGGCCGTTTTGCTGGGCCAGTTCCAGGCGGCGGGCTTCCACGTCCAGCTGGCGAATGGGTTCAAACAGCGACGACTTGAGCTTGAGGTAACGCCCCAGCTCCCGAAACAACCGCGCCAGGCTCTGCTGCACCGGCTGGTTGGAAAACAGCGCCTGCCACAACACCGACAGCGAGCCGTACCACGCCGCGCCCGCCACCAGCAGCAAGGGTTCGTGCCAGAAGTCGGTGACCGCGCCGCCGCGCTGGTCCACGCCGATCATGGTGTACACCGACAAAATCAACGTGGCCGAGGCAATCGCACCGTAGCGCTCGCCGAGGGCGCCGAGCATGGTCAGGCAAAAACTGGCCAGGGCCAGGGCGATGGCGAAGATCCACGGGTAAGGGAACAGCAGCTCCACCGACAGCGCGGCGGTGCTGAAACACACCAGCGTCACGGCCAGCGCATTGAGGCGGCCTTGCCAGTTGTCATCGGTTTCGGACAGGGCACTGGCGACAATCCCCAGGAACAGCGGGATCAGCAGTGACATTTCATCCTGATACCAGCACAGCGCCATGCTGCCGGTAAGGGCGATGAACACCCGTACGCTGTAACTGAACTTATCCAGTGCCCAAAGGCGCCGCATGGACTGCTTGAACGTGGTCGATGACATGAAGGCAGGGGTTTTCCGGGACGATGGCGCTAAATTGAGCCAGTAATGACGCCACGGCAAGCGCGGCGATCACATCTGACAGCAAATTTTGTTCCGGCGCCGCTGCACGGTTAGGCGTATTGGGCCGCCGCGTAGCCCGAGGCCCAGGCCCACTGGAAGTTGAAGCCGCCCAGGTGGCCGGTCACATCCAGCACTTCGCCGATAAAGTACAGCCCGGGGCTTTTCAGCGATTCCATGGTCTTGGAGGACACTTCCCGCGTGTCTACCCCGCCCAGCGTGACCTCGGCGGTGCGGTAGCCCTCGGTGCCCGCAGGCACCAATTGCCAGTTCGCCAATTGGTTGGCGATGTCGGCCACCTCGGCGTGGGTGTACTGCTTGAGGGGTTTGGACACGAACCACTGTTCTGCCAGCAAGGTGGCCATTTTTTTGGTGAACATCTCGCCCAGCAGGGTTTTCAGCTCGCTGTTGGGGCGCTCGGCCTGTTGCTGTTGCAGCCAGGCGTGGGCGTCGTGGTCGGGCAGCAGGTTGATCGCCACGGTGTCGCCGGGTTCCCAGTACGATGAAATCTGCAAAATCGCCGGGCCGCTCAGGCCACGGTGGGTGAACAGCAGGTTTTCGCGAAAGCTCTGGTCGTTGCAGCTCACCAGGCAGTCCACCGACGTGCCGGACAACTCGCCGCACAGCGCCTTGAGCTGATCGGTGATGGTGAACGGCACCAGCCCCGCCCGGGTGGGCAGCAGTTGATGGCCGAACTGCTTGGCCACTTGGTAGCCAAAGCCGGTGGCGCCCAGCGTGGGAATGGACAGCCCGCCGGTGGCGATCACCAGCGACTCGCAGTGCAGCACGCCCAGGGTGGTGTGCAACTGGTAGCCGCTGTCGAGTTTGCCGATGGTGTCGATCGAGGTGTCCAGGTGCAGCTGCACGCCCGCCTGATCGCACTCATCGAGCAGCATGCCGAGGATGTCGCTGGACTTGTTGTCGCAGAACAGCTGGCCGAGTTTTTTCTCGTGGTACGGCACGCCGTGCTTGGCCACCAGGGCGATGAAGTCCCACTGGGTGTAGCGCGCCAGGGCCGACTTGCAGAAGTGCGCGTTGTGCGAAAGGAAGTTGCCCGGCTCCGTGTACATGTTGGTGAAGTTGCAGCGCCCGCCGCCGGACATGAGGATTTTCTTGCCGGCCTTGTTGGCGTGGTCCAGCAGCATGACCTGGCGCCCGCGCCCGGCCGCGGTCAGTGCGCACATCAAGCCTGCGGCGCCAGCGCCAATAATTACGACTTCGGTAGAGCGCACAACCATGTCCTCACACAAAAACGGCGTTGCAATGCCTTTGATTCTGCAAACCTGTGCCTAAACGGCCAGCTATGCCTTTACAGGATGCGCACGCGCAACGAGCGGCCCTTGATCTTGCCGCTGTTGAGGCGTTGCAAGGCCTGCTTGGCGATGCCGCGTTCCACGGCCACGTAGGCCTGGAAGTCAAAAATGGCGATCTTGCCCACCTGCGCCCCTGGAATCCCGGCGTCGCCGGTCAGCGCACCGAGAATGTCACCCGGGCGCACTTTGTCTTTGCGCCCGGCGGCGATGCACAGGGTGCTCATGGCCGGCAGCAGCGGGCCACCGGCCTGGGGCTTGAGGTTGCTCAACTGGTCCCAGTTCAGGTCGCTCTTTTGCAGTTGTTCGATGGCCTGGGCGCGGTGCGCTTCGGACGGCGCCACCAGGCTGATCGCAATGCCGGTCTCACCGGCGCGCCCGGTACGGCCCACGCGGTGGATGTGGATTTCCGAGTCGCGGGCCAGTTCCACGTTGATCACCATGTCCAGTGCATCAATGTCCAGGCCACGGGCCGCCACGTCGGTGGCCACCAGCACCGAGGTGCTGCGGTTGGCGAACATCGCCAGTACCTGGTCGCGGTCGCGCTGTTCCAGGTCGCCGTGCAGGCCCACGGCGCTGATGCCCTTGGCGGTCAGGTGGTCGACGGTTTCCTGCACCTGCTGCTTGGTAAAGCAGAACGCCACGCAGGAGGCTGGGCGGAAGTGGGTGAGCACTTTGTACACCGCGTCCATGCGTTCTTCTGGCGAGATCTCGTAGAAGCGCTGCTCGATCTGCTCGTCGGAATGAAACGCCTCGGCCTTCACCTGTTGCGGCGCGCGCATGAACTTGGAGGCCATCTGCTTGATGCTCACCGGGTAGGTGGCGGAAAACAGCAGGGTCTGCCGGCGTGCAGGGGTCTGGGTGATGATGTCTTCGATGGCTTCATAAAAGCCCATGTCGAGCATGCGGTCGGCTTCGTCCAGCACCAGGGTGTTCAAGCCGTCGAGTACCAGCGAACCCTTGCGCAGGTGCTGCTGGATACGGCCCGGGGTGCCGACGATGATGTGCGCGCCGTGCTCCAGCGAGGCAATCTGCGGGCCCAGGGACACGCCGCCACACAGGGTCAGCACCTTGATGTTGTCTTCGGCGCGGGCCAGGCGGCGGATTTCCTTGGCCACCTGGTCGGCCAGCTCGCGCGTGGGGCACATCACCAGCGCCTGGCAGCCGAAGTAGCGCGGGTTGATCGGGTTGAGCAGGCCGATGCCAAAGGCGGCGGTCTTGCCGCTGCCGGTCTTGGCCTGGGCGATGAGGTCCAGCCCCTTGAGGATCACCGGCAAGCTTTGCGCCTGGATCTGCGTCATCTCGACATAACCCAGCGAGTCAAGGTTAGCCAGCATGGCGGCGGACAGCGGCAACGTATTAAAAGCAGTGGCGATGGTGGTCACGGGGCGGGCCTGCAAAACAAAATGTCGCGCAGTGTAGCAGGCCCCCGCCGGTTTTCATCGCACCTTTAGATGAGGGGGCGCCGAGCGGCAGGCTTGCCGCTCAATGTTCCAGATCGTGCTCGCGGCTGACGGTGCGTTTGCCGTCCTTGGGCGACAGTTGCAGGAAGATCGCCGCCGCCAGCATCGCCATGATGCCCACGGTCAGAAAGGTAAGCTGGAAGGCGCCCAGCACGGTGCTGACGCCGTCGTTGCCCACTTCGGCGGTGAACCCGCCCAGCAACGCACCGGCGCAGGCCACGCCCAGGCTCAACGACAACTGCGCCACCACCGAGAGCAGGCTGTTGCCGCTGCTGGCCTGGGTGTCGTCGAGGTCGATCAAAGTGACCGTGTTCATCGCGGTGAACTGCAACGAGTTGATCCCGCCCAGGATCGCCAGCAGGCACAACAGCAGCGGGTAGGGCGTGTGTTCGCTGACCAGGCCCATGCTGGCCAGCATGATGCCCAGCGCCAGGGTGTTGCCGGTGAGTACCACGCGGTAGCCCAGGCGCTCGATGAGCGGGCGGGCGATGGACTTGGCAAACATCGCCGCCGCCGCCAGCGGCAACATGCTCATGCCCGCTTCGGACGGTGAATAGCCCAGCGCCACTTGCAACAGCAGCGGCACCAGAAACGGCAGGGCGCCGCTGCCCAGGCGGGCAAACAGGTTGCCGAGGATGCCCACGGCAAAGGTGCGGGTCTTGAACAGCACGGGCGAGAACAGCGGGTTTTCGATATGCCCGGCCCGCAGCCAGTAGGCCGCCAGGCACGCCAGGCCGCCAAACAGCAGCAACATCACCCGCAGGTGGGGCAGGTGCAGTTCGCCCAGGCCTTCCATGGCGATGGTGATGAGCACCATCGCCGCGCCGAACAGCACAAAACCGGTGCCGTCAAAGCGGGTGCGTTCGCTGCCGCGCAGGTCGGGGATGAATTTCCACACGGCATAACAGCCGATGAGGCCCACGGGCAGGTTGATCAGGAAAATCCAGTGCCAGGTGAGGTATTGCACCATCCAGCCGCCCATGGTCGGGCCGAGCAGCGGGCCGAGCAGGCCGGGAATGGTGATAAAGCCCATGATGCGCACCAGCTCCGAGCGGGGGTAGGCGCGCAGCACCACCAACCGGCCCACGGGCAGCATCAATGCGCCGCCCAGGCCCTGGATGACCCGGGCGCCGATCAGCACGCTCAAACTGTTGGACAGGGCGCACAAGAGCGAGCCGATACTGAACAGCAGAATCGCGCCAAAAAAGATTTTCTTGGTGCCGAAGCGGTCGGCGATCCAGCCCGACGCCGGGATCAGCAGGGCCACGGTGAGCATGTAGGCAATGACCACGCCTTGCATGCGCAACGGGTTTTCCGCCAGGTCCCGGGCCATGGCCGGCAAGGCCGTGTTCAGAATCGTCCCGTCCAGCGACTGCATGAAGAAGGCAATCGCCACCACCCAGGGTAGCCAGCGGGCGGTCTTGGCGTCGAGCGGGGCACGATTGGGCATGGGATCCCTTTGTTAGCAGGCTATGTGTTCGCGATTATGCGCTATAGGCGACTCCCTTTCCCACAGCCTGTTCGCCAATTTCTGACAGCATCACGTCCTCGCCCACCAGGAAGTCGATCAACGCCCGGTGCACTGCCAGGGCGGCCTCGCGTGACTCCAGGTCCAGCAGGTGCCCGGTGTGTGCGGCGGTGGCGAAACTGCTCTGGCTCACGTACTGCCCGAACAACCGCGCCTCATCGGCCGGGGTGTATTCATCGAGAGCGCCATTGAGAAAGTGCACCGGGGTTTTGATCTGGGTCAGTTGCGGCAGGTAATTGCCGTCCCCGAGGGCCAGCACCTGATGGATGTGAAAGCGCGCCTGGTGATATTCGGTGGTGGCCATGCACGACAGGTGCCGGTAATTGTTGCGCTTGAGGCCCGGCGACAGGTATTTGCCGACGGTTTCGTTCAGCAGGTGGCCAATGGCGGACTTGTCATCGGCCTCGATCAGCACCCGCACCCGTTCCACGTATTCAAGCATCGCCGGGTTGAGGTGCGGCGCCAGGGCCATCACCACCGAGCTTTCGATGGAAGGCGGGTTGTGCGCCAGGGTCAACAGCGTGGAAATGCCGCCCCATGAGGCAGACACCAGGTGGTTGACTTCAAAGCGCTCCACCAGCGCGCGCAGGATCTGCACTTCATCGTCCTTGGTCACCAGGCCCAGGTCGGTATTGTGCGGGCGTGAATACCCCGAGAAGGGCAGGTCGAACAGCAGCACATTGAAATGCTCGGCCAGGCATTGACTGGTCCGGGCAAATGAACGGGTGGTCGACAACGCGCCGTTGACCATCAGCACGGTTTTGCGTCGCGGGTCGTGACCCAATTGCTCTAGGTGAACGTTGTAATGCTTGAACAGCCTTTCAATGACAAAACTTCCATGGTTCATGTCAAACGCTCCAACTTGCCGGTTCCTGGGCAAGGTCATGCATCACTTGTGCTCAAGTGGGTGAGGGGCGCGCAGAAGATTTGTTCGAGTTGTGTCAACTGCGCGGAGGTGGCTACATGCCATCACCGTTATAACGAGGTTTCAGGCCCGTCACAACAGGGGATGGGGGGAGCGAAGCGCAGGAAGAGAAGGGTCTTAGGGGGCGGCGGGAAGGTGTTTGTAGGAGCCGTTTACCGGCTCCTGCAAACGGGGCCTCAGAGCGTGAGCGTCAAACGCTTGACCAACGCACCGGGCAGCAAGTTCGACGCGGTATTGCGCCGTTCATAGGTACTCGCCGACAGCAGCAACTCCCGGTCGGCGGTCAGGGCTTCCAGCTGCGAGCCCAGCAGGCTGTAGACGCTGTCATCAAAGCGCATGGTGCTGACCGGCGCCTTGATTTCGCCGTCTTCCACCCAGAACGTGGCGAAGCGCGTCATGCCGGTCAGGCGGGCAGCCGGCAGGTCTGAGTAGTTCAAGTACCACAGGTTGCTGATGTACAGGCCGGTGCCCAGCTGCTTGAGGATGTCGGCCTGGGCCAGGGTGCCCGGCGCCAATTGCAGCGCACTGGGGGACTCGTCACTGCTGCCGCCGTTGGCGCTCAGGCCGTATTCGGCGGCGCTGCGCGAGTTCACCAATTGGCCCTCGGCCTTGCCTGCCTTGATCAGCGTGACGTCGCTGCGCGGGTAGCCTTCGGCGGAAAAGGCCGAACTCAGCGAGCCGCTGATCTGCTCGTCCAGCGTCACCAGCGGGCTCAACGCTTGCTCACCCGCGTACAACCGCTGCAGGGCGCTGCTTTTGCTGGCGATGGCCTGCGCGGAAAACCCGCCCCAGGTGATGATGCTGAGGATCTCTTCGATGGCCGCTGGCGCCAGGTACGCCCGGTACTGCCCCGGCGCCAGCGCATGCAGCGGGCGGTCAAGGAATGCCAGTTGCTCGCGTGCCTGCTGGATGCGCCGGGCGAACTCGGCGCTGTCCCAGGTGTGCCCGGCGTAGCTGCCCTTGACCGCTTCACCGTTGGCGTGGAACAGGCTGAAATCAACGTTGAAGCTGTTGGCCTGGTGCCAGCCAAACGCCCCGTTGGAGCTGGCGAACCCTCGGCTGATAGGGCCTGCGGCGTAGATGCCGACCCAATCGACACCCGTTGCCGCCTCATGGATGTCGCCGAGCACGCGGGCCAGGTCCGGCAGCGGGCCGTCCTGCTGGTTCTGGCTTTGCCAGGCGGTGTGGTTGAGCAACAGGTACGGATCGGGGGGCAGCAAGGGCAGGGTGTCGCGCAACTGTTGCAGGCCGCTGGCCAAGCGTTCGCGATCCAGCGCCGGTTCGCCCGCCAGGGTGATGGCCAGGTCGGCGTGACGCCCTGCCTGGATCAGTTTGAGGTGCAGGGTGGCCTGCTTCACGTGCCCGGCCTGGCGCACTTTGGCGTGGTTGAAGCGCACAAACTCCGACGCTTCGGCGGCATAACCCAGTTGGAACTGTTCCGTGTCGGTGATGGCCTGCTTGAGCCACTCCACCAGCGCCTTGAACGTATTCATCAGGCGGCTCCTCCAAAGACATCGACATGGCTGAACACGCAGGCCGGTGACGCGTGGCCGACGCGGACGATCTGGTTGGGCTCGCCTTTGCCGCAGTTGGGCGTGCCCAGCACTTTAAAGGTGCTGGCGTCGCCCACCGCGCTGAGGTTGCGCCAGAACTGCGCGGAGATCGCCCGGTAGTTGGGGTTTTTCACCACGCCCTTGAGTTCGCCGTTTTCGATCAACTGGCCCCATTCGCAACCGAACTGGAATTTGTTGCGTGCATCGTCAATCGACCAGGAGCGGTTGGTGGCCATCAGGATGCCGTGCTCGATGGCGCCGATCATCTGCGGCAACGACTGGTCCCCGGCCTCGATGTTGAGGTTGGCCATACGGTCGATGGGCGCGCGGTTCCAGCTGCTGGCGCGGCTGTTGGCGACGCCGCTCAAGCCCGAGCGGTATTGCGACAGCGCCCCGCCCAACGGCTTGAGCAACACGCCCTCGCGGATCAGGAACTGTTTGCTCGCGGCGGTGCCGTCGTCGTCATGCCCGTAGCTGGCGAGCTGTTCGGGAATGCCCGGGTCGAACGTCACGTTGAGCAATTTCGAGCCGTATTGCAGGTGGCCGAAGTCGCTGGGCTTGACGAAGCTGGTGCCGGCGTAATTGCGCTCGTCGCCCAGGATGCGGTCCAGTTCCAGCGGGTGGCCGATGGATTCATGGATCTGCAAAATCATCTGGTCGGGCATCAACAGCAAGTCGCGCGGGCCTTGCGGGGTGTTGGGTGCCAGCAGCAATTGCAGGGCCTGGTCGGCGATGCCGGGCGCGGCGCCCACCAGGCCTGCGCGGTTGATCACCTCCACGCCGCCTTGCTGGCCGAAGTTGCTGCCACCCAGGGTGCGGGTCTGGCTGTCATTGCCGTCGTAGGCCGTGACGGCAACGCCCGGGTACACGAAACGCTGGGCCTGACGCAATTGGGCACCGACGTTGTTGAGGTAGATCTGCTCGACCTGGGTGGTGCCCAGGCTGACTTCCCAGCTCACCAGGCGCGCGTCTTTTGGCACGGCGGCGGACTCGGCGCCGAGCAATTGGTAGCAGTCGCTCAAGGACGGGAAGGGTTGGTCGAGATCGGGCGACAGGTAGTCGGCGACGTCGGTCGGCAACGCCAGGTCGCTCAGGTCCAGCAACGCGTGGGGCTTGATCAGGCGCGCTTGTTGCTCGGCGCGCTCAAGGGCCGCTTGCAGCCCGCGCAGGGAAATGTCGTGGGTGGCGGCGTAGGCTTCCACCCCGTTGACCCGCACGGTGAGCATGGCGCCTTCGTCGTGACTGAGGTGCGGCGGGGCCGCCACGTTTTTACGCACGCTGAGGTACTGGCTGGATTCGCGCACGTAGCGCAGGGAGAAAAACTCGGCGCTGCTGCGCAGCTGCGCGAAGTGGTTTTTCAATGTGGCGTGGTGGTCGAACATGAGGCCTTCCTTATGGGCCGCGCGTCGCGGTCAGGCCCGTAGAGTAGGCGTGTGGCGGGGAGGTGATCAAGGACCGTGTCGGGCGGCCTTGGGGCCATGCACGGGATTTTGGGGTAAGCCCGCTCACCAGCGTGAGCGGGCTGGCGGCGGGTCAGGCCGGTTGCGTCACGTCACGCAGCGGCTTGCCGCGCACCGGGGCATCGCCTGCCACGTAGTACTGGGCGGTGCTGCGCGGCAGTGGCTGGCGGCCACGGATCTTGTCGGCGATTTTCTCGGCGATCATGATCGTCGGCGCGTTGAGGTTGCCGGTGGTGATGATCGGCATGATCGAGGCATCCACCACACGCAGGCCTTGCAGGCCATGCACGCGGCCTTCGTTGTCGACCACGGCCATGTCGTCGGTGCCCATCTTGCACGAGCACGAAGGGTGGAACGCGGTTTCGGCGTGCTCGCGGATGAACTTGTCCAGTTGCTCGTCGGTTTGCACGTCGATGCCCGGGCTGATTTCGCGGCCACGGTATGCGTCCAGCGCAGGCTGGGCCATGATCTCGCGGGTCAGGCGGATGCCATCGCGAAACTCTTGCCAGTCCTGCTCGGTGGCCATGTAGTTGAAGAGGATGCTCGGGTAGTCCCGTGGGTTCTTGGACTTCAACTGCACGCGGCCACGGCTAGGCGAGCGCATGGAGCCCATGTGCGCCTGGAACCCGTGCTCTTTCACCCCGTTGCTGCCGTTGTAGTTAATTGCCACCGGCAGGAAGTGGTACTGGATGTTCGGCCAATCGAACTCTTCACGGGTGCGGATAAAACCGCCGGCTTCAAACTGGTTGCTGGCGCCGATGCCGGTGCCGTTGAACAGCCATTCGGCGCCGATGGCCGGCTGGTTGTACCAGAGCAGCGACGGGTACAGCGACACGGGTTGGGTGCAGGCGTATTGCAGGTACAGCTCAAGGTGGTCCTGCAGGTTTTCGCCCACGCCCGGCAGTGCGTGCACCACGGGGATGTCGAGGCTTTCGAGCAGGGCCGTGGGGCCGACACCGGAGCGTTGCAGCAATTGCGGCGAACCGATGGCGCCGCTGCACACCAGCACTTCCTTGCGGGCGCGGGCTTCAACGCGCTCTTCGGCGGCGCCCACCAGGTAACGCACGCCCACCGCACGCTTGCCCTCGAACAGGATCTTGTCGCTCAGGGCGTGGGTGACGATGGTCAGGGTCGAGCGCTTTTTGGCGGTGTCCAGGTAACCGCGTGCGGTACTGGCGCGACGGCCTTTTGGCGTGACGGTCCGGTCCATGGGGCCGAAGCCTTCCTGTTGGTAGCCGTTCAAGTCTTCGGTGCGCGGGTAACCGGCTTGCACGCCTGCCTCGACCATGGCGTGGAACAACGGGTTGTTGCCAGCCTTTGGCGTGGTGACGCTCACCGGGCCGTCGCCGCCGTGCCAGTCGTTGGGGCCGATGTCGCGGGTTTCGGCTTTACGGAAATACGGCAGGCAGTCCAGGTAGGTCCAGTTTTCCAGGCCCGGCAGTTTGGCCCAGTTGTCGTAGTCCATCGCGTTGCCACGGATGTAGCACATGCCGTTGATCAGCGAGGAACCGCCCAGGCCCTTGCCGCGACCGCACTCCATGCGGCGGCCGTCCATGTGCGGCTCTGGGTCGGTTTCGTAGGCCCAGTTGTAGCGACGGCCTTGCAGCGGGAAGGCCAATGCGGCTGGCATTTGGGTACGGAAGTCGAAACGGTAGTCCGGGCCGCCCGCTTCCAGCAGCAGGACGGTGACGCCTTCGTCTTCGGTCAGACGGGTCGCCAGGGTGTTACCGGCAGAACCGGCACCCACAATGATGTAATCGTATTCTTGGGACATTGGATGCACCCTCGGTTGAGATGGTCAGGTCGGGCCTCATCGCAGGCACGCGCGCGATGAGGCCTCACAGGCAATACACGGCTCGGGTGTTAGAACACCGAGGCGTAGTCGCCCAGCTCGACCTGTACCGATTTGATGCGGGTGAAGTTGTTCAGCGAGCTGATGCCGTTCTCACGGCCCACGCCCGACTGCTTGTAGCCACCGACTGGCATCTTGGCGTCGGACTCGCCCCAGGCGTTGATCCAGCAGATGCCCGCTTCCAACTGATGAATCACGCGGTGGGCGCGGTTCAGGTCGCGGGTCACCAGGCCCGCGGCCAGGCCGAAGTCGGTGTCGTTGGCGCGGCGGATCACTTCTTCTTCGGTTTCATAGGTGAGGATGCTCATCACCGGGCCGAAGATTTCTTCACGCACGATGGTCATGTCATCGGTGCAGTCGGTGAACACGGTCGGGGCCACGAAGGCGCCTTTGGCGAAGTCGCCGTCGGTCAGGCGGTCGCCGCCACACAGCAGGCGGGCGCCTTCTGCTTTGCCTTTGCTGATGTAGCCCAGCACGCTTTCCATGTGCGCGAAGCTGACCAGCGGGCCGAAGTTGGTGTTTTCGTCTTCCGGGTTGCCGACGCGGATGCGGGCCACGCGCTCGACGATCTTGGCTTCGAAGGCCGCTTGCAGGTGCTTGGGCACAAACACGCGGGTGCCGTTGGTGCAGACCTGGCCGGAGCTGTAGAAGTTGGCCATCATGGCGGTGTCGGCGGCGCGATCCAGGTCGGCGTCGTCAAAGATGATCAGCGGGGACTTGCCGCCCAGTTCCATGGTCACGTCTTTGAGCGAGGAGCTGGACGCGCTGGCCATGACCTTTTTACCGGTGTCGGTGCCGCCGGTGAACGAGACTTTTTCGATGCGCGGGTGTTCGGTCAGCCAGGTGCCGACTTCACGGCCGCTGCCGGTCAGCACGTTGAACACGCCCGCCGGTACACCGGCTTGGGTGTAGATCTCGGCCAGTTTGAGCGTAGTCAGCGAGGTGACTTCGCTGGGCTTGAAGATCATCGCGTTACCGGCGGCCAGGGCCGGGGCGGATTTCCACAGGGCGATCTGGATCGGGTAGTTCCACGCGCCGATACCGGCCACTACGCCCAGCGGCTCGCGGCGGGTGTACACGAACGAGGTGGTGCGCAGCGGGATCTGCTCGCCTTCGATCGCTGGCACCAGGCCTGCGTAGTACTCCAGCACGTCGGCGCCGGTGACGATGTCGACGTACTTGGTTTCGGAGAAGGCTTTGCCGGTGTCCAGGGTTTCCAGGGCGGCCAGCTCGTCGTTGCGCTCACGCAGGATCTCGACGGCACGGCGCAGGATGCGCGAGCGCTCCATGGCGGTCATGGCGGCCCAGATTTTCTGGCCCTTTTCGGCGCTGACCACGGCACGCTCAACGTCTTCTTTGCTGGCGCGTTGCACTTGGGCGAGAACTTCACCGTTAGCCGGGTTGATGGCGTCGAAGGTGGCATCGCTGCCAGCGTCGCTGTAGCCGCCGTCAATGTAGAGTTTTTGCAGTTCGAAACGGGCCATAAAGTCCTCGCAAGTGCATCAGTGGTTGGCGTTACCTGCCGCCGGTGTCATCAGGTTCTGGCAACATCGGGCGGCAGACGTTCAGGGGTTGAGCGATTTATAGAGGCTCTAACTCACCTGCTTGGCCAATTGAAAGTCCATGTATTCGTAAGCGATCCGTTGCGCCTGCTCCGTGTCGAAAGCGTCTCCCGACAGGGCGCCGCGCAACCACAAACCGTCGATCAGGGCCGCCAGGCCTCGGGCTGCGCTGCGTGCCTCGGGCAGGGGCAGCGCACGGCGGAACTGACAGCACAGGTTGGAATACAGGCGGTGATCGTTGATCCGCTGCAACCTGTGCAAAGACGGGTGGTGCATGCTGGTGGCCCAAAAGGCCAGCCAGGTTTTCATCGCCGGGCCGTTGACCTGGCTGGCGTCGAAGTTGCCTCCGATAATCACCTGCAGGTGCGCCCGCGGGCTGTCATCCTCCAGGGCACGCCTGCGTTCGTGGACATTCTCGATCAGCACATTCATCAGGTAGCGCATCGTCGCTGCGATCAGGCCGTTCTTGTCCTGAAAGTAGTGACTGATGATGCCGTTCGAGACACCGGCCAGACGGGCGATCAGCGCAATGCTGGCGTCCCCCATCCCGACCTGATCGATGGCCGTCAAGGTGGCTTCGATCAACTGCTGGCGGCGTATGGGTTGCATACCGACCTTGGGCATGTAGCACCTCTCCTTAGGCCTGTCGGCGGGCGATGTACGTCCGTCGACTTGAGGGCCAGTCTATTTTGTTTTGATTGAACGTTCAATCAACAAAGAATAAGATCTGCGACAAATGGTCGCTGCCTACAGGTATTTCCTACGTGCATGTGGCACCACGTGACACCTGGAAAACCCCCTGAAACCGCCCGCCTTACCGTCCTGGCGGGGTGTGGGGGTTTTCGGGGTGTCTTTATAACACCCGTCCGTCGACTGCCAAAAAACCGATGGCGCGGGTCCTGCGCTGCCTTGTGTTCTTCTCTCGCACTGCCCGGAGCATTTGTGCCATGAGTTCTGCCTCTCTGATAAAGACCCCGCCGGAAAAGGTGCGGGTCAACGGTTGGGTGTTCTACACCTCCACCGCGCTGATTCTGTTGTTGACCGCCACTCTGATCATCGCCCCGCAGGAGGCCGGCAGGTTGTTGGGTGTGGCGCAGGCCTGGCTCTCCAAGAGTTTTGGCTGGTACTACATGGTGGTGATCGCCGCCTACCTGGTGTTTGTGGTGGGTTTGGCGTTTTCGTCCTATGGCAAATTGAAACTGGGCGGCAAGGACGACAAGCCCGACTTCAGCTACGGCGCCTGGGCCGGCATGCTGTTCTCGTCCGGCATCGGCATTTCGCTGTTGTACTTCGGCGCTTCCGAGCCGCTGGACCACTACTTCAACCCGCCTGAAGGCGCCTCGGCCACTGGCGCCGCCGCGCGCCAGGCGTTGCAGCTGACCTTCCTGCACTGGGGCCTGCACGGCTGGGCGATCTATGCGTTGGTGGGCCTGGCCGTGGCGTACTTTGCCTACCGTCACAACCAGCCACTGGCCTTGCGCTCGGCGCTTTACCCGCTGGTGGGCGAGCGTTGGGTCAAGGGCGCGGCCGGGCATGCGGTGGACGGTTTCGGCATGTTCGTGACCCTGCTGGGCCTGGTGACCAACCTGGGGATTGGCTCGATGCAGGTGTCGTCGGGGCTGGAGAACCTGTTTGGCATGCAGCACAGCAACACCAACCTGCTGATCGTGATCATCGTGATGAGCACCGTGGCCACCATCGCCGCCGTGTCGGGGGTGGAAAACGGCATTCGTCGCCTGTCCAACCTCAACATCGTGCTGTTCAGCGGCCTGCTGATTTTCGTGTTGCTGTTCGGCCCCACGTTGCACCTGCTCAATGGCTTTGTGCAGAACATCGGCGATTACATGAACGGCCTGGTGCTTAAGACCTTTGACTTGTACGTGTACGAAGGCGACGCCGACAAGACCGAGCGCTGGATGGGCCTGTGGACCCTGTTCTACTGGGCCTGGTGGATTTCCTGGGCGCCATTCGTGGGCATGTTCATCGCGCGTATTTCCCGTGGCCGCACCGTGCGCGAGCTGGTGGCGGGCGTGCTGCTGATTCCGCTGGGCTTCACCCTGGCGTGGCTGTCGATCTTTGGCAACTCGGCCCTGGACCTGGTGCTGAACCACGGCGCGGTGGAACTGGGCAAGACCGCCCTGGAACAGCCGTCCATGGCCATCTACCAGTTGCTTGAGCATTACCCGGCGTCGAAAGTGGTGATTGGCGTGTCGATCTTTGTGGGCTTTGTGCTGTTCCTGACGCCTGCTGACTCGGGCGCGGTGATGATGGCCAACCTGTCGTGCAAGGGCGGCAACGTAGACGAAGACGCGCCGCACTGGCTGCGCATTTTCTGGTCGGCGGTGATCACCCTGGTGACCATCGGCCTGCTGTTTGCCGGCAATTTTGAAGCCATGCAAACCATGGTGGTGTTGGCGGGCCTGCCGTTCTCGGTGGTGCTGGTGTTCTTTATGTTCGGCCTGCACAAGGCCATGCGCCAGGACACGCTGGTCGAACAAGAGCAGGCGCAACTGGCCGAGCGGGGGCGGCGTGGTTTCAGCGAGCGTTTGACCGCGCTGGACCTGCAACCGAGCCAGGCCACCGTGCAGCGGTTCATGGACAAGCACGTGACGCCTGCGCTGGAAGAAGCCGCAAGCGCGCTGCGCGCTCAAGGGCTTGAGGTGCAGACCTTGCTGGGCAAGTCCAAGCGCTGCATGGGCGTGCGGATCGAGCGGGAAGAGGGCAACCCGTTTGTCTACGAAGTGAGCCTGGATGGCTACTGGTCGGCACCGGCCGACGTGCCGCTGGAGGAGCGCACGCGCTTCTACCGCGCCGAGGTTTACCTGCATAACGGCGGCCAGGAATACGACCTGATGGGCTTCACTCAAGAGCAGATCACCCGTGACGTGCTCGATCAGTTTGAAAGCCATCGCCAACTCCTTGGCCGTGTCTATAGCTGATAGTTGAAGTCGATCGTTCCCACGCTCCGCGTGGGGATGCCGCCAGGGACGCTCCGCGTCCGCTCTTGAAGGCGTGACGCGCAGCGTCACCGGATGCGTTCCCACGCAGAGCATGGGAACGATCATCCACAAATCAGCCCAGGTTCTTGCCGAGCAGCGCGTGGTACAGCTCGCTGTCGCCCAGGATGCCGACCACCTGGTGGTTGTCGTGCAGCACCAGCTTGTTGCCGGTCTGGTAGCGGATCTGCAACGCATCGCGCATGCCGATGTTGGAGTCCACCAGCGTCGGCACCCGGCCCAAACCTTCCACCGCTTGCCCTGGCGCCCAGTTCTGCAGGTTCAATACCGCACCGTTCTGGCGGGCCCCCTTGATGGTGTTGCCGTCGGCCAGGTCCAGCCACGAGTCGCCGCCCGGGTCCAGGCACACCGAACCGTTGATGCGCTTGCAGTTGTCCAGCGTGCGCATCAGGCTGCGCCCGCACAACACGTTGAGCGGGTTGGTGTGGGCGACAAAGGTGCGCACGTAGTCGTCCGCCGGGTTGAGCACGATCTCTTCGGGCACGCTGTACTGGATGATCTTGCCGTCTTTCATGATCGCGATGCGGCTGCCCAGTTTCAGCGCCTCGTCCAGGTCGTGGCTCACAAACACGATGGTCTTGCTCAGCTTGCGTTGCAGCTCCAGCAGCTCGTCCTGCAAGCCCTGGCGGATCAGCGGGTCGAGGGCCGAGAAGGGTTCGTCCATCAGCAAAATGTCGGCGTCCATCGCCAGCGCACGGGCCAGGCCCACGCGTTGCTGCATGCCGCCGGAGAGTTCGTCGGGCTTCTTGTTGCGCCACTGGGTGAGGCCCACCAGTTCGAGTTTTTCGTCCACCAGCTTGCGCCGGTCCTTTTCGGGACGGCCTTGCATTTCCAGGCCAAAGCTGATGTTTTCGCGCACGGTCAGCCAGGGCATTAGGGCGAACTTCTGGAACACCATGGCGATGCGTTTGGTGCGCATCATTTTAAGCTCCGCCGGGGTGCACGAGGCGATGTCGATCTGACGCCCTTCATGCTCCACGAACAGCTGGCCACGGCTCACGGTATTGAGCCCGTTGATGCAGCGCAGCAGGCTCGACTTGCCGGAACCGGACAAGCCCATGAGCACGCAGATCTCGCCTTTCTCGATATCCAGGCTGGCCTTTTCCACGCCCACGATCTGCCCGGTCTTTTTCAGGATCTCGTTGCGGTGCATGCCCTGGTCCAGCAGCTTGAGGGCTTCGCGCGGGTCTTTGGAGAAGATCACATCGACATTGTCGAATCGGATAATGCTCATGCATCACCCCCTACTTTGGCGTCGGGTTGTTTGCAGATGCGGTCGAGCATGATGGCCAGCAATACGATCGCCAGGCCCGCTTCAAAGCCCAGGGCGATGTCGGCGGTGTTCAGCGCGTTGACCACCGGTTTGCCGAGGCCGTCGGCGCCCACCAGGGCGGCGATCACCACCATCGACAACGACAGCATGATGCATTGGGTAATGCCGGCGGCAATGCTCGGCATGGCGTGGGGCAGTTCAATGCGCGAGAGCAACTGACGGCGCGAGCAGCCAAAGGCCTTGCCGGCGTCCATCAACTCTTGCGGGACATCACGGATACCCAGGTAGGTCAGGCGGATGGGCGCGGCAATCGCAAACACCACCGTGGAGATCAGGCCGGGCACCACACCCAGCCCGAAGAGGGTCAGGGTAGGGATGAGGTAGACGAAGGTCGGTACGGTCTGCATCAGATCGAGTACCGGCCGCATCATGGTGTAGAACAGCGGTTTGTGCGCGGCAACAATGCCCAGCGGCACACCGATGACCACGCACACCAGCGTGGCGAACAACACCTGCGCGAGGGTTTCCATGGTTTCCTGCCAGTACCCCAGGTTGAGGATCAGCAGGAAGGAGGCGATGACAAAAACGGTCAGGCCCCATTTGCGTTGAATGAAGTGAGCGAGCAGCGCGATCAGGCCAATCAGTGCCAGCGGATTAAACCAGGTCAGCGCAAACGTCACGCCGTGGATCATCGTTTCCAGCGTCGATGCGATGGCGTCGAAGTAGTTGGCGCCGTGTTGGGTCAACCATTCGACGAAGGCAGCGATGTACTGGCCTAGCGGGATTTTCGGTTCAGTCAGCATGGTAGTGAATGTCCACATGCAATAAGGAAAAACATCCCGGGCCGGCGGACCGGCCTGGGGTCAGCGGTCACTTGGCAAGGTAAGCTTTCACGGCCTCAAGTCCTGGTTTGCCATCCACGGTGTTCACACCGGCGAGCCAGGTATCGAGCACTTGTGGGTTGTTTTTCAGCCACGCCTTGGCGGCGGCGTCGGGCTTCATTTTGTCGTCCAGCACGTTACCCATCAGCGTGCTTTCCATGTTCAGGGTGAACACCAGGTTTTTCAGCAACTGGCCCACGTTGCTGCATTCCTGCACATAGCCCTTGCGGGTGTTGGTGTAGATGGTGGCCTGGCCGTAGTTGGGGCCAAAGGAGTCATCGCCGCCGGTGAGGTACTTCATTTTGAAGCGGGTGTTCATCGGGTGCGGTTCCCAGCCCAGGAACACGATGGCCTGGCCGCGCTTGGTGGCGCGTTCCACTTGCGAGAGCATCCCGGCTTCGCTGGACTCGACCACCTTGAAGCCTGCGTCTTTCAAGCCGAACTGGTTCTTGTCGATGACGCTCTGGATGGTGCGGTTGCCGTCGTTGCCCGGTTCGATCCCATAGATTTTGCCGCCCAGCTCATCCTTGAATTTGACGATGTCGGCGAAGTCCTTGAGGCCCTTGTCGTACAGCGCCTCGGGGACCGCCAGGGTGTACTTGGCGTTTTCCAGGTTGGCGCGCACGGTTTCCACAGTGCCGGCATCACGGTACTGCTTGATGTCGTTTTCCATGGTCGGCATCCAGTTGCCGAGGAAGATGTCCATGTTCTTGCCGTCGGCCAGGGACTTGTAGGTCACCGGCACCGAAATCATCGTGGTGCGTGGCTTGTAGCCCAGGCCCTTGAGGATCTCACTGGTGGTGGCGGTGGTGACGGTGATGTCGGTCCAGCCGACATCGGAGAAGTTGACGGTGTGGCACTGTTCCGGCTCTGCAGCGTGTGCCAGGACCGGCAGACTCAGCATGGCGGCCAACAACAACTGGGGTGAACCTTTCATCGGGGTAGACTCCTGTGTGTTTTGTGGCGGCGTTCGCCGCGCTTTATAAGGGTTGCGGTTGGGGCGGTGGCACGGCTGCGCCAGGGGACCAAAGCAAACGAGTCGGGACCGATCATGTACCAGTGAAAATCTGACGCCTACAGGGGGCGTCGTATCCAGTACAGGGATGGTCGTATCTGGTGTCGGTGACGTCGCTTACAGATTTTTTCCTGGGCAAAACCGTGGTTTTTCTCGGTCTGCACCGCAAAAAACGCCCAAAACGCCGCCTCTTGCGGGCGCGGCGCTGGTGGGCATGGGTGCGTCGGTATGAGACGCCGATAGCGTGGATAAAAGCTTGATGATGCCGCCATTCGGGCGATCTGAGCGTAGCAGCTCCTGCTGGCCCGGCCTGTTTACCTAGGAGTTCGGCGGCATGGCTATCAGCGTTTTTGACCTGTTCAAGATCGGCATCGGGCCGTCCAGCTCCCACACCGTGGGGCCCATGCGCGCCGCGGCGCTGTTTGTGCAACATCTGCGCGAGCAGGGCCTGGTGGACCAGGTGCGGCGCGTCGAAGTGCAGCTGTACGGCTCGCTGTCGGCCACCGGCATCGGCCATGGCAGCGACAACGCTTGCATCCTGGGGTTGATGGGGCAATGGCCGGATACGACAGACCCGTCGCAAATCGGCACACGCATCGCGACGCTGCGCGACACCCAAACCCTGCTGCTCGACGGCCACCTGCCGGTGCCCTTCGTGTGGGCGCGGGACATGCGCCTGCTGGATGAAAACCTGCCGTTTCACCCCAACGCCATGACCCTGGTGGTGTTTGGCGAGCACGGCGAGCTGCACCGCGACACCTACTACTCGGTCGGCGGCGGTTTTGTGGTGGACCAGGCCCAGGCCCAGAGCGGCGTGGCGGACATGGACCGCACCCAACTGCCTTACGATTTTTCCAGCGCGGTGGAGCTGTTGCAGCTGTGCAAGACCCACAACCTGCGCGTGGCCGAGCTGATGCTGGCCAATGAAAAAGTCTGGCGCAGTGAAGAGGACATCCGCAGTGGCCTCATGACGCTCTGGCGCGCCATGCAGGAGTGCGTGGAGAACGGCCTCAAGCACGAAGGCATCCTGCCCGGCGGGCTCAACGTGCGAAGGCGCGCCGCCAAGTTGCACCGCAGCTTGCAGGAACTGAACAAGCCCAATGTGATCGGCTCGACCTTGAGCGCGATGGAGTGGGTGAACCTGTTCGCCCTGGCGGTGAACGAAGAAAACGCCGCCGGTGGGCGCATGGTCACCGCCCCCACCAACGGCGCGGCGGGGATCATCCCGGCGGTGCTGCATTACTTCATGAAGTTCAGCGAAGACGTCACCGAAGCCAACGTCGTCGACTACTTATTGGGCGCCGCCGCCGTGGGCATCCTGTGCAAAAAGAACGCGTCCATCTCCGGTGCCGAAGTGGGCTGCCAGGGCGAGGTCGGCTCGGCCTGCGCAATGGCCGCGGCGGGGCTGGCCGAAGTACTGGGGGCGACGCCTGAGCAACTGTGCAACGCCGCCGAAATTGGCCTGGAACACAACCTGGGCCTTACCTGCGATCCGGTGGGTGGGCTGGTGCAGGTGCCGTGCATCGAGCGTAATGCGATCGCGGCGGTCAAGGCGATCAACGCCGCGCAAATGGCCCTGCGCGGGGACGGGCAGCACTTCATCTCGCTGGACCGGGTGATCCGCACCATGCGTGATACCGGCGCGGACATGCATGACAAATACAAGGAAACATCGCGGGGCGGACTGGCGGTGAGTGCGGTGGAGTGTTGAGCCTGGGGGCTGTCACCGCCCGCTGTCTTCAGCGTGGCGGTGACGGCGTTGCCGAATATCTATAGGCGTTCAGAAAGGGTAGTGGTGGCATCCAGAGGGGGCTCGTTGTTGAGTAACTTCTCACGCCATGCGGGTATATCGGCCTCATCGACATCCAGCCGTTTCAGCCATTGGTCAGCCGACCAGCCGACTAGCCGTAATTCACCGTCGTGAGAGCCGCCGTGGAGCGAGCCGACGGTGTCGTAGCGGATGCTTTTGAGCGCTTGGTTCAATACGACATAGGCTGCGGGTTTCGGATCTTCTGCATCGCCGCCCAGAGACGGATAAGCACCCGCCTGGATGATGATGCCGTTACCGTATTCATAAAATGCGAAGTGGCTGGCGGGGAGTTGTGCGCGTAATGCGTCCAGACCGCCGACTAAATCCAGACGTGCTTGGTCAAGTACGGTCAGCCAACTGACGGTCTTAATTTTTGTGGGTTTAAACTCGGGGATATTAGCCAGCAGGGCGGCTGTTCCGACATCCAGCCCGGGCATTCTAGCGGCCATGAAGGCTTCGGTGGGCTCGTTGTCATCCGCGTTCGTAACAGAAAGGTTAAACGCATGGCCAGCGTAGCCCTGCTCAGCAGAGAGTCGGCGCGCTGAGTCAACGAATAACTTCAGAAAGCCAAGAGGGCTCTTTTCTTGATACAAAAGTGGGACTGAGAACTCCAGCACACTTAGGCCTTTACCCAACTTCGCCTTCCATCCACGTTGACCAAATACATCAAAAAGCCAAGGGCTCGCGTCGTTGGATTGTTTGCCGCCCAGGTAGTAAAAACTGAGGCGATCGTCCTCGTCCATGGCGCCCATCATTTCTCGCAGGGGTTTGGCGTCACGATAGGCCGATAGTGGTTTACCTTGCGGCGGGTCCTCGCGCCATAGCCAAGTGAGATTGGGCTCGGCCAGGCGTTTGAAGTCGTCGAAGCACTGACA